>NZ_QWGO01000018.1:44177-74163 GCF_003435535.1 Desulfotomaculum sp. OF05-3
CTATAATGACTGAACTGTAACAATTTTTTTTGCAATAACCAGGTAAAGTGCCGGATGATTACCGACTTGCAGGTCCAGCTTGGCTCTCCGCACACGGCGGGGATAAACATTAATCTTCATGGATCAGCATGGTGACCATATGGGCGCTCTCCGTCATGGTTCTTCCTGTGTCCATGCTGGTCTTCTGGAGATAGCGGTGCGCTTCCGGCTCGGAAAGATGATTTCTCTTCATGAGAAGCTTCTTTGCACGTCTGAGTACGCCCTGCTCCTCCGCACTTTCAACAAAGCCTGCGAAAAGCGGATGTGCATGGTTCGGTCTTGATTTTAATTCTGGATGAGCCTGAATTCCCACATAAAACGGGTGATCCGGGAGCTCGATCATCTCAACGATATGACCGTCCGGGGACTGACCGGAGATCATCATGCCATGGGATGTAAAATCATCGCGGTAATGGTTGTTGATCTCAAAGCGGTGTCTGTGACGCTCATTGATCAATTCTGTTCCATAAAGGGCATATGCCTTGGACTTTTTGTCGAGAACACACGGATAGGAACCAAGACGTAAGGTTCCGCCAAGGTTCTCAATGCCGTTCTGATCCGGCATCAGATCAACCACCGGATGTGTTGTATCCGGATTCAGCTCGGAGCTGTTTGCATCCTCATATCCCAGAACATTTCTCGCAAATGCGACCATGGCCATCTGCATGCCGAGGCAGATTCCGAGGAATGGGATCTTGTTCTCTCTCGCATAGTTGGCTGCCAGGATCATTCCCTCGGTTCCTCTGGAACCAAAACCGCCCGGAATAATGATTCCGTCCACACCGGCAAAGGTGTCATCGAGGATCTCCGGAGTTAAGAACTCGGAATCCACCCACTTGATGGATACCTTTGTGCGGTTTGCGATGCCTCCGTGCTTTAATGCCTCCATAACGCTGAGGTATGCGTCATGAAGCTGGATATATTTTCCTACCAGGGCGATGGTCACTTCGCTCGTCGGATTCTTTAACGCGTCCACCATCTGTTTCCAATCGCCGAGCTGCGGCTCCGGGCACGGAATGTTCAGGCACTCACATACGACCTGGGCCAGGCGCTCTTTTTCCATTGCAAGTGGAGCTTCGTATAAATATTCAACATCCAGGTTCTGGAGCACATGATCCTCCGGGACGTTGCAGAATAATGCGATCTTGCTCTCAATGCCATCCTCAAGCGGAACCTCAGTACGGCATACGATCACATCCGGGAAGATTCCCATTCCCTGAAGGGCTTTAACACTCTGCTGGGTCGGTTTTGTCTTTAATTCGCCGGATGCCTTTAAATATGGAACAAGCGTTACATGGATCAGAACTGAGTTCTGGTATCCGATCTCGTGGCGGAACTGACGGATCGCCTCTAAGAACGGCTGGCTCTCGATATCGCCGACGGTACCGCCGACCTCAATGATCGCGATGCGGTCCTCATCCGGGGATTTCGCGCGGTAAAATCTTGCTTTGATCTCGTTTGTGATGTGTGGGATCACCTGTACGGTACCTCCGCCGAAGTCTCCGTGACGCTCTTTTTGAAGAACGGTCCAGTAGATCTTTCCGGTGGTTACGTTGGAGTTCTTATCAAGGCTCTCATCAATGAAGCGTTCATAATGTCCAAGGTCCAGGTCGGTCTCTGTTCCATCGTCTGTGACGAACACTTCTCCATGCTGGATCGGATTCATGGTACCCGGATCAATATTGATATAAGGATCGAACTTCTGCATCGTTACCTGATAACCTCTTGCCTTTAAGAGACGTCCAAGGGATGCGGCGGTAATACCTTTGCCGAGTCCGGAGACAACGCCTCCCGTGACGAATACGTATTTAACTGCCATACCTTACCTCCAAATTTATATTACTGTTAATGTGGGGAAACTGTAGTTTCATATAATGCTGAAAGCCAGCTGCTCCGTGGCTTCGGCACTCCCGCAGCTACCGCCAGCATTCGTAATCCGGGCTATCGCCCTGCTTACCATACCGGCTTGGTCGTCAAATGCCTATTCTTCACTGCATGCAGGCACGCAGAATGTCTAACCGCTTGACAACGCTTTCAAGTAAAAAAAGGTGACAGAAGTACTAAGACTCTGACACCTTTGTCTAATTCATTCCATCACTATGAAACTTATTTTTACGCAGGATTAATTGCTCATAGGTATTGACTGCGCTAAAAAAATATGGAACTACTATATTCCATTTTTTCAAATTTGTAAAGTAGTTTTTTCGCAGTTTGTTAAAGTTTTTTCATCCAATTCCTTCCATACGGGATCCGCAGCCTGAAAAGACGATTCTTATGTCCTGACATAGAATTGTTTAAAACTGTTTTGACTCCTTGAAACGGCAGAACAACTGTAAGACCATCCGAAACAGAAAAATGTTTAATAATAGGAACGCTGTCTGTGATCAAAAAAAGATTCAAAAAAATGTGTTGACAAATCCTGAAAAACGAGTATATTATACCACCATAAGAGCAAGGGCGCTTGGGTGCATGAAACATACACCCCGGTGCCCTTCTCGCATTTTACGGATCTTCCCCATAACCCCCTATACTTAAATATCGATCCGTAAAGTGACTACTGTCTGTTCCCCACCCCGGAACAGGCAGCAAATCAAGTATAATTTCCCGCATATGGGAGCAAAGAAGTTCCCCAGCGGAGTTGAAAGGAGAAACATCTATGAGCAAAAGCATTCCTGAACTGTATGGAAGTCTTGTATTCAACGACTCCGAAATGAAAGCACGTCTCCCGAAGGATATCTACAAAGCACTTGCAAAGACCATCAACAGCGGTTCCCATCTGGAACTGGATGTCGCAAACTCTGTAGCTGTTGCCATGAAAGAATGGGCTCTGGAGCATGGCGCTACCCATTTCACCCACTGGTTCCAGCCGATGACAGGCATCACCGCTGAGAAGCATGACAGTTTTCTCTCTCCGACCGGTGTCGGCGAAGCAATCATGGAATTTTCCGGAAAAGAACTCGTAAAAGGTGAGCCGGACGCGTCCAGCTTCCCGTCAGGCGGTTTACGTGCTACCTTCGAAGCCCGCGGCTATACCGCATGGGATCCTACCTCTTTCGCATTCATCAAGGGACATACGCTCTGTATCCCAACTGCCTTTTGTTCTTACAGCGGCGAGGCACTCGATAAAAAGACTCCGCTGCTCCGCTCCATGGAAGCTGTCAGCAAAGAAGCTACCCACTTACTCCACATTTTAGGAAAAACAGATGTCAAACGCGTCAACACTACGGTAGGCGCTGAACAGGAATATTTCCTGGTAGACAAAGAGTGCTACCGCTTAAGAAAAGACCTGATCTTCTGCAGACGTACCTTATTCGGCGCTCCGGCTCCGAAGGGACAGGAAATGGATGACCACTACTTTGGTTCCATCAAGCCGAGAGTGGAAGCCTTCATGGAAGAATTAAATGAAGAACTCTGGAAGCTCGGAATTCCGGCAAAGACTGAACACAACGAGGTTGCTCCTGCGCAGCATGAGCTTGCTCCTGTCTTTGAAACCGTCAATGTTGCTGTTGACCACAACCAGCTCGTTATGGAGATGATGAAGAAGGTTGCTGACCGCCATGACCTTGCGTGCCTGCTCCATGAGAAACCGTTCGAGGGCATCAACGGAAGCGGAAAACATAACAACTGGGCACTCTCCACGGATACCGGTGAAAATCTTCTGAATCCAGGAAAGACACCGGCAGAAAACACACAGTTCTTACTGTTCTTAGCAGCCGTTGTGGAAGCTGTTGATGATTATGCGGATCTTTTAAGAATCTCCGTTGCAACGGCCGGAAACGATCACCGTCTCGGAGCAAACGAGGCACCGCCTGCAGTCGTTTCCTTGTTCTTAGGTGAAGAGCTGGAGGCTGTTGTCGATTCCATTAAATCCGAAACATATTTTGAAGGAAAGGGTGCCGTTCAGATGTCCATCGGCCCGAAGGTTCTCCCGCACTTCACAAAAGATAACACAGACCGTAACCGTACATCACCGTTCGCCTTCACAGGAAATAAGTTTGAGTTCCGTATGCCGGGCTCCTCTCTCTCCCTGTCAGGTCCGAACGTGATCTTAAATACAGCAGTTGCAGAGTCTCTCGCAGGCTTCTGCAAGGTCTTAGATGGGCTTACCGGCTCAGAGCTTGATTTGGCGATCCACAAGCTTTTAAAGGATACCTTCACAGACCATGCAAGGATCATTTTCAACGGCAACGGCTATACCGATGAGTGGTTAGCGGAAGCCAAGAAACGCGGACTCCCGAACCTGAAATCGACACCGGAAGCTCTTCCGCATTTAATTGCCGAAAAGAACATCGAGCTTTTCACAAAGCATCATGTACTGACAAAAGAAGAACTCTTCTCCCGCTACGAGATCCTTCTTGAGGATTACGCAAAAACGATCCATATCGAGGCTAAGACTATGGAGGAAATGGTACAGAAAGACTTCCTTCCGTCTCTGTTCTCCTATGTAAACGATCTCGCATGCACAGGCAGCACCAAGAAAGAGCTTGTTCCTGGCATTACAACAAAGGCGGAAGAAAAGCTGATCACAAAGCTCTCCGGACTCGCAGATACGATCTCTGATGAGCTTGATATCTTAAAGGATATGATCGGTACCGCGGAAGGCATGGATGACTACTTAAAGGCTGGAACTTACTACCATGACACGATCCTTGCCGAGATGGAAACGATCCGTCTGGCTGTCAACGATGCGGAAGTCCTGATCCCGGAGGATTATCTCCCGTATCCGACATACGATGCATTGCTCTTTTACATTTAATTGTTTTGCTCATAGGGAAGACCGCCGGTTACCAGAGAAATCTGGACCGGCGGTCTTTTCGTATCATATTTTACTATGCGCCATTTGTATTTAAAATTACTGCAATCATTTTCAGCGTCACGTTCTTATCCACTCTGGCATTGCTTTATGAAAGTTTAACTTTCTTGAACTCTTCCATGAAATCAACAATATAGTTTGCTGTGGTCTCGAGCATTTCCTTGCCCCACTCTTCTGTAGCGGTACTCGGATGATCCGGTCCAATCCATCCGTTGTCTGTAACATGCGGAGTTTTGCGGGGAATCTCAACGGTAACTCCCTTATACTCAACAGAACGGAAACCAGTTGTCTTCAGATTATCAGACAGGTGCTTAAACTGGAGTTCACCACCTATCTCACTCTTGTCAACTAAAGACGGATCAATTCCAAGAATCGCAGCTGTTTCCTCACCGCCGCCGTGACCGCCTTTCCATGCTGGGTTCATATCCCATGCCATCATCCACCAGTTAAGCATAGCAACCAGACAGCCTTTATCCTCGAATTCCATGCCAAGGCGCTGAATCATCTTGATGTTACCGCCATGTCCGTTCAGAAAAACGAATTTTCTTGCGCCGTGACGATACAGACTCAGGAAAACCTGACGGCAAAACTGATAGAGTACCTCGCTGTCAATATCAATTGAACCAGGATACGGAGCTAAACCTGGGGTGGAACCATATGGAATGGTCGGAGCAATCAAAACATCACTCTTCTTCTCAATTTTCTCCAACAAATGATTTGGAATCAGTGTATCGGTTCCAAGCGGCATGTGACGGCCGTGACACTCAATACTGCCGATAGATACAAGTACCATATCATTTTTTTCAAAATATTCCTGTGCTTTCGGCCAAGTCAAATTTTCAAGTCTCATAGTTTCTTTCCTTTCACATAATAATTATTATCTGCTGAAAAATCGGACGATCCGAAAACCAGACAGCCCGACATTCATCAATTACTGTGTTGCCGTTAATTACTGTGCAACCTTAACCTTATCCAAGCTGTAGTAACCATTTGCGTCCATAATGAATCCTTCAACATTTTTATTGATATCTTTCCATTGACATCCCAATTTCGTAATGTCTGAACAGATACGCCTATAATTTTTGAAAATTTATGTATAGAATAATATTTACTCAGAGTATTAACTCCTTTTAATAGTACTCTACCCTATATCCTATAAAACTCAACATCTATCTATATGATTTATCTCAGTCGAGAAGACTCTCACCTCTTCAGGTGGCGAGTAATAACAAATTAGTCTCAGTGGGAGTTAGTCTCCGACTGAGATAAACGCTCCGCGAGGATGTACAGTGATTCTGTAAAGAATATGTCAGCTTACGCTGAGCAGAATCACGCACCAAGTCTCACGGACGTTTGACTTAAAATTTAACTGTTAATAACCTCCTGTGCCTCTTTAGCATTGAATTTTTATCTGACAATTTAAAAGTTTCGTACCATTCTTGCTAAAATAAGTATAGTCTATGCCAATAGGATTGTCAATAATTTTAGCTTTCTCTTAACAATAAAAAAAGATATCCATTATTTCGTTAATTTTTTGTATTATTTTTTATTATGACAGCATTTTCAGAAGTTTTCATGACTGCCTAACACACTCTTTTTATGCTTTGGCAATCATATTATAAAACAATAATTATTAATGATATTATTGTGTTCCTTTTGTGTAATAGGAAATTTATTATTGCACAAAATAAAGCTTTCGTTTTTATTAACAATCTATTATAATTATAATGAGTTTTTAGCTAACGGACAAAAACATCCGTGTAACCTTTTTCTACTGGTAAGGAGGAAATGAAACATGCGAAAAATTGGTGGTATGTTCCACTACGAACCCAACACACCTATCGAAAACGGATACTTTTCGCGTATCTGCTCACCTGGTGATGATCTGGCATTTACCATGTCCGGACGATGCGGTATCTATTATTGTTTACAGGATATTGCACGGTACGATACGCGTAAAGTCGCGTATGTGCCTATGTATACCTGTGGAACGGTCCTTGCTCCTTTTAAGAAAGCCGGATATCAGCTGAAATTTTATGAGCTGGACCAGAATTTGCACAGCATTTTTGACACAGCGGTTATCGATGAAATCAGTGTTTTATCTCTTTGCGGTTACTATGGCTTCTGCAACTATGATCACAGCTTTGTTAAAGCCTGCAAAGAAAAAGGAGTTGTTATTTTTGAAGATGTAACTCATTCCATGCTTTCAGCTGACGGTATCGATCCTCTCTGTGATTATTTTGCCGGAAGCTTCCGAAAATGGATGGGGGTTGCCTGCGGGGGATTTGCTGTTAAACGAAACGGAACCTTTGAAACACCTCTTCTGCCGGTAGAATTAACACATCTCAAGCAACGCAAAGAATCCATCGAGACAGAAAACAGAGATATTTTCTGGGAGGGAGAACTTCGACTTCGTCAGATGTTTGATAGCTTTGCCAGTGATGATAATTCAGAATATCTCCTACGCCATGCTGACTTCGATTCCATTTGCAGGACAAGGCGTGAAAACTATGCTGCACTTTTAAAAGCCCTTGCAGCACCGCTTCGCGGTGTGCAGATAGTCTTTTCCGAACTTCCGGAGTCTGCTGTTCCAAGCCATTTCTGCCTGTATGCCGAAAAACGCAGCGAATTACAGCAATACCTGACAGATCACCAGATTCTCTCGACTGTCTACTGGCCAATGGGACCGCTGGTTCATCCGCTACCGGAATCATCAGTACAATACATTTATGACCACATTATATCCCTTCCCTGCGATCAGCGCTTCTCACCTTCTGATATGCAGTATGTCGCGCAGATCTTAATGGATTATTCTGAAAATTTCACGAGATAAATATGCAGGAACAACGAAAAGCTTCAAATGCAAAAAACCAGATACCGCGGTATCTGGCTTCTTGCTGTAGACGAAAAAATCCCCCGGGGGAAAACCACCGGAGGATCTCATAATTCTTAATTAGTCTTCAACTTTAACGATTTCACGCTTGTTGTAGCTGCCGCATGCCTTGCATACTCTATGAGGCATCATTAAAGCACCGCACTTGCTGCACTTTACTAAGTTCATAGCGGACATTTTCCAGTTCGCTCTGCGGCTGTCTCTTCTCGCTTTGGAAGATTTATTCTTAGGACAGATAGACATGGTTACACCTCCTTAAACTGTTTGAAAATATCCTGGATGGCTGCCATCCGCGGGTCAGGAACCCATGTATCACAGCCGCAATCTCCCTTGTTGAGATTTGCTCCACATCTACTGCAGATTCCCTTGCAATTATCCTTGCAAAGGACCTTCATAGGCAGGTACAATGATAACTCATTGCAAACCAGCATATCGGCATCCAGATTATAACCAGATAAATAAGATTGTTCATCCAAGTCCTTCACTCTGTCCTCATCGGAAGCATTCATATCGATCTCCTGGTCAAACTCAATATCTGTGGTGTAATTCACCGGTTCCAGACATCTTGAACAGGGAATCGCAAGAGTCACGGAAGTATTTCCCGTAAGACTCAGCTTTCTGTTTCCAAGGTTTTTTACAGTGATCTTTACCGGGTTCGCAGAAACCACCGGATACTCAACTCGGGAGCCCTTGTAAGCTTTCGCTTCAAACGGTACTTCCCAGGTTTTCTCTTTGCCTTCCAGAGTAAAAACTTCAGATAAATTAATCAGCATATTATGTTTCTCCTAATACGCACTAAGATATTATATATGAACAGGAACAATTTGTCAACAATTATTCTAATAAAATATTAAATTTTAAAAGCTCTATTTTTCATGCATTTCTGCGCTCAAACCATATTCTTGTGACAAATTCTTAACCGCGCCAGAGCGCGCATCAAGAGCACCAGGAACGAAATACTTTCGTACCTGTAAGAAACCCCAGCGTATGTCGAGAGGGCTTCAAAGCCGTCCTGAAGACGTTAAAACCTCCAGACAGCACAGAAGCCAACCCGCTCATCTCCTGCTCTCACAGGGTTCTGAACGGGTCAGCGTCATTGCGAATCAGTTCACCATACAGATATCCGCACGGACAAACTGTCAAAAATTATTTTACGAGAGCCAGAGTCTCTCTTGCGATCGCAAGCTCCTCGTTTGTCGGGATTACCATAACTTTAACCTTGGAATCCGGTGTGGAGATTACGATATCTTTTCCTCTTACGCTGTTAGCCTCGTCGTCGATCTTGATGCCAAGGTAGGATAAATGCTCGCAAACAGCTTTTCTCATGGACTTGCCGTTCTCACCAAGACCTGCTGTGAATGCGATCACATCTACGCCGTCCATAGCTGCTGTGTAAGCACCGATGTACTTAACAACGCGGTAGTTGTAAGCTGCAAGAGCTTTCGCTGCGCGGTCGTTGCCAGCCTCAGCTGCTTCCTCAATGTCACGGAAGTCGCTGGATACACCGGAAAGGCCAAGAACACCGGACTTCTTGTTCAGAACGTTCATAACGCCTGCGATGTCGAGGTTCTCTTTCTTAGCGATGAACTCCATGATAGCCGGATCCATATCACCGGAACGTGTTCCCATGATAAGTCCCTCAAGCGGAGTAAGACCCATGCTTGTATCTACAGATTTGCCGTTCTTTACAGCGGAAAGGCTTGCGCCGTTACCAAGATGGCAAACGATGATCTTTAAATCCTCGTACGGTTTTCCGGCAACCTCAGCAGCTCTCTTGGATACAAAGCTGTGGGATGTTCCGTGGAAGCCGTATCTTCTTACTTTGTACTTCTCATAGTACTCGTACGGAAGACCGTAAAGGTAAGCCTCCTCCGGCATTGTCTGATGGAAAGCAGTATCGAATACAGCTACCATCGGTACGTTCGGCATAAGCTCCTGACAAGCGCGGATACCGATCAGGTTTGCCGGGTTGTGAAGCGGTGCAAGGTCGTTGCACTCTTCGATCGCTTTCATAGCCTCATCTGTGATTACTGTGGAAGAAGTAAACTTCTCACCGCCGTGTACGACACGGTGACCAACAGCGCCAACCTCTGCAAGACTTGCGATAACGCCACTCTTCTTGTTTGTAAGAGCGTCTAATACCATCTGGATAGCCTGTGTGTGTGTCGGCATCGGGGAAACAGTGACTTCCTTCTCTCCGCCTGCTGGCTGGTATGTGATCTGGCTTCCTTCGATACCGATTCTCTCGCAAAGACCCTTTGCAAGAACTGCCTCTGTGTCAGAGTTGATTAACTGGTACTTTAAGGAAGAGCTTCCGCAGTTGATAACTAAAATATTCATGGCAGATAAAACTCCTTGTTTAAAATAAGTTTAAAAAGGGAACGCCGTCTCCTCATATCGATTATGCGCCGTTCCCTTATGTTGTTGAGCAATTATAGATTAAGCCATCTGAGCCTGTACAGCTGTGAGGGCTACTACACCAACGATATCCTCAGCGGAGCATCCACGGGAAAGATCGTTGACCGGTCTTGCGATACCCTGAAGCATCGGACCATAAGCTTCTGCTTTTGCAAGTCTCTGAACCAGCTTGTAACCAATGTTACCACAGTCAAGGTTCGGGAAGATCAGTACATTAGCATGTCCGGCAACTTCGCTTCCTTTTGCTTTTGCCTTTGCTACGGACGGAACGATTGCAGCATCAAGCTGTAACTCACCGTCAAGGTCAAGCTGCGGGTACTTCTCGTTTGCGATCTTTGTAGCTTCTACAACTTTATCTACAAGTGCATGTTTCGCACTGCCCTTTGTGGAGTGGGAAAGCATAGCCACGATCGGCTTTTCTCCAACAAGTGCGCGGAAGCTCTTAGCGGAGCTGTCAGCGATTGCAGCGAGCTCTGCAGATGTCGGATCCTGGTTTAATCCGCAGTCAGCGAAGAGGAATGTGCCGTTTGCACCGTATTCGCAGTTCGGAACGTCCATGATGAAGAAACCGGATACAAGCTCTGTTCCCGGAGCTGTCTTTAAGATCTGAAGAGCCGGTCTCAATGTATCAGCTGTTGCGTGGCAAGCACCTGCAACAAGTCCGTCAGCGTCTTTTTCTTTTACCATCATAACGCCGTATGTGATGTAGTCTGTCTTTAAGATCTCCTGTGCTTTCTCGAGAGTCATGCCCTTTTTCTCTCTTAATTTGAACAGTGTCTCTGCATAATGGTCGAATTTCGGATCTGTATCCGGATCTACGACTTTAAGACCTGTAAGGTCCACTTCCAGCCAGTGAGCACCATCCATGATCTTCTCCTCTTTTCCGATCATGATCAGGTCAGCTGTCTTCTCCTTTAATACCTGTGCTGCTGCGATAAGAGTTCTCTTATCGTTGCTCTCTGGCAGGATGATGGTCATTACATCCTGTTTCGCCTTTTCCTTCATAAGATCAATAAATGCCATGATGATTGACTCCTTCCTCAATATAGGTTTTCATACGTATTTTTATTATATCGCAGCTAAATACTGGATACAAGACTATATTCCCCAATTTTTTGCACTTTTTTCAATACCTCTCGTTAAATTAAAAACAATAATAAAAATATAAGAGCTTCGGCAAGCAAAGACTGCCAAAGCTCTTACAATTTCATAGGATCTGTTATCGCCGATCCCTTCCGTCTGGAATATAGAAGAACACTTTTTCCCCATCTATTTTCTGTTATCAGATCTTTTCATACCGCTCAACATCCACAACGAAGATCGTTGCTCCTCCCACATCGACAGACATCGGCATGGTTGCACAATGAACCATAGAGGAACCGGATACATATGGCATATTGATGGTGATCTTCTGGTGATGACCGCATTCCTTCTTAATAATATCGATAGCCTCGTCGACACGTTCCGGCTCAGTAACGATCATCAGAGTTGTATTACCTTTTTTCAGGAATCCACCGGTAGTAGAAAGACGTGTCACACTGAAGTTGTGTTTTGTAAGAGAAGTTGTAACATCGTCCTCATTGTCATAACGGATAATTGCGTAAATCAGTTTCATATAGCATCCATCCTTTCTGCGTCTTATTTCCAAAGATTGCGGTGACCGCCGCAAAGATGTAAAATATAGTCTTAAAAACATATGCGTAAAAATCTGACATCTGTTCAGTTGTGAAATCGTCAGAACTTTCACACATTGTTTAAACGCAGTATATCACATTTTTCCTTTGATAACAATAAATATTGCATTAAGTTTTTGTTTCGTCTATATTATTAAATAATGATTTGTATTTTCGGCACGGTATGACACTGCCTTACTCGCAGCAATAAATCAATTTCACTCTGCCAAAAGAACTGAAAATCTGAAAGAACTGCAAATTTATTTTTGACCACTGATCGACTTTATTTAAGGAGTTTACACCATGAAAACAGCCGCTATCATCGCAGAATATAATCCGTTCCACAATGGCCATAAATATCAGATTGAAGAGACAAAACGCCAGACAGGCGCCAATTTCATTGTCGTTGTCATGAGCGGTGATTTTGTACAGCGGGGGATTCCGGCAATGTACAGCAAAACCTTCCGTACCCGCTCTGCCCTTCTCTCAGGGGCTGATCTCGTGATCGAGATGCCGATCTTTGGAACCTTAAGCGCTGCCCAAGATTTTGCCCGCTGCGGCGTCTCTCTGTTTCACCATATGGGAATGATCGATGTCCTTTCCTTTGGCAGTGAATCCGGCAATATCGAAGAATTGTGGCAACTGGCTAATCATTCCGCATTGGAAACGAACGAACAGTCCGCCCTGATCCGCGAAGGTCTTCGAAGTGGTCTCACATACCCGCAGGCTCTGACTCTCGCAAAGAAAGAGACTGTGCCAGCTTCTCCAAATGACATTCTCGCAGTTGAATATCTGAAAGCATTAAAAGAATTCTCTTCCGATATTAGTCCTTGGACTCTGAAACGCTCAGACCCAGGCTACCATTCTGAGGATCGGAACGGCTCCTTCGCTTCCGCAACAGCTATCCGAAAAGCGGTTTTTTCGAAGGATTTGGAATTTCTCGCTGCTGTTCTACCGGATTCGCATTTTGAATGCATGAAAGAAGAATCTGAGGTTCCGCTGTTCCCAAATGATTTTTCTCTCCTCCTGAATCAGAAAATTTTAACTTCCGATCTGGAGAAACTTCAGAATATTTTCGGAATGCCGGGAGATCTTGCGGCAAAGCTCTATAAAAACCGATTAGAATTCTTTCGGACGGATACTCTGACTGCTCTCAGGAAAGACCGACAGTATACTTATGCCAGAGTCAGCCGTGCACTCATGAATCTCATGCTTGATATTAGCGTCGAAGACCAGTGTATGTTTGCAGATTTATTCCGTGCTCCATGGATCCGGATCCTGGGATTCAAAAGATCTTCCTCACTGCTTCTTTCAGAATTAAAAAGGCACTGTGATATCCCGGTTATTGCAAAAACTGCTGACGCAAAAAATATCCTCTCCTCTTCCGCGTATGAACTTTTTAAGAAAAATCTAACTGCGTCTGAACTCACCAGGATGGTGCGGGAACTAAAATCCGGGAAATCGCAGAAAAACGAATTTACACAGGCACCTGTCATGATTCCATAAATATATATTTTCGTTGGGAGCCACTTTCCGTTGGCTCCCAACGTTTTTACATAAATACGGACACCCCATCGGCTGAATAATCCCCTAATACCGTTATGCTGCTTCCAACTCTCTCTCCGCTGCGATTTTTTGTTATTACAATTTTCTTGTCGATCCTGTCTTTCAGCTCTGAAACATGAGAAATGATGCCAACCAGTTTTTTCCCTTCTGCCAGATTTCCCAATGCCTTTACTGCTTGATTTAATGCGTCTTCATCCAGAGAACCAAACCCCTCGTCCACGAACATGGCATCCATCTGGATTCCACCGGCCATAGACTGGATCTCATCTGAAAGGCCAAGTGCAAGAGACAGAGATGCCTGAAAAGTCTCGCCTCCGGAAAGTGTCTTTACACTCCGCTCACTTCCGTTGTAATGGTCGATGACATTTAGCTCCAACCCACTTTTATCCTTTTTATTGTCAGCACTTTCCCGCCGCTTCATCTCATACTGTCCGCTGCTCATCGTCATCAGCCGAAGATTCGCCCGCCGTAAGATCCGGTCAAAATATGCCATCTGGACATAGGTTTCAAGTTCAACTTTACTTTTACCGTTTAATGTTCCGCCTGCCGTATCCGCAAGGGAATGGATCCAGACATATTCCTTTTCCGTCTGTTCCATTCTGCCCTGCTGGCCACATACAGCTTCATAGATTCTGAGATTATTGTGCCAGGACGAATGTATTTTTTCACGAAGCTTTGATGTCTCTGCCTTCTCTGTTTCCAAATATTCCATTGTCTCTGAAAGTTCTTTTTCTGGAATATCTTCGAATCCCCGAATCTGCTTTTTAAGAGCTTCCGCTGCTGAATTCAGACTGGCATTCTGGTTCTGACATCGCTCCAGAGCCTTTTTCGCGTCAATTGCTTCCTGATCAAGTTCACTTTTTCTGGTTTTCATGGCTTGCAGATTATTTTCAATCTCCACAGCATTTTGACCTTCCAGCTTTCTCTGAAACTCTTCCACATGCTTCCGCAGCATTGTTAATACTGTCACCAGATTCTGTTCTGAAAGAGCAAGTTCTTTGTTTCTTTCTCCTGCAACATTCAGATCTGTTTCCAGACGGTTTATCATACCACCCAATCCATCCAGCACTTTCTGCTGTTCTGTGTTCGCTTTTATGCGGATCTCCAAAGCCCGGAGTTCATCATCTAATTTTTCAATTACCGGATCTGCTGCAGTCACAAGCTCGTCTGGACCAGTTACAATTAAGGCCTCTTTGACCAGATTTTTTTCCGTTCCGCAGATCAGCTCAGCTGTATTTCTCATTTCCTGATCTAAATTCCTTTTAAAAAAGCTGGCTCTTTCACTAAGTCTCTGGACCTTTTCTTCTGCCTGCGCCTTTTCCTGTTCTTTTCGCTTCAGTTCCTTCTGGTCCGGAATCTCTTCTGAAAGTTTCGCCGGAGCCGGATGATGAATCGAACCGCATACCGGGCAGGGCATTCCAGCCTGTAAATTTTGGGCCAGAATTCCAGCCTGAGCATCCAAAAATAAGCGTTCAAGATGTGCATAGACACTGCGAATCTCATCGCACTGATCAACAGCACTCCGGTATTCCTCCTGAGCATTTTTTAACTCTCTATTGATAGACTCCACCCGGTTCATTTGTTCTTCCAGTTCATTTTTTCGGTGTAAAAGTTTCTCTTTTGCACGTGTGAGCCGTTCTCTTTCTACCGGCACTCCCAGATTATGCTCTTTCTCCCCGCGCCTGTCTTCCAGTTCTTTCTGGAGGCTGCTGACTTGATTTTCATTTTCCTTTTTTTCTTCCTGAATCTTCAAAAGAAGCTTTTCTTTTCCGTTGATCTCTTCACGAGTCTTATCCAGCTCGATAAAGCTTTGACGGCTAAGTTCAAGTTTCTGAATCCGTTCTGTCAGTTTCTCGCGTGTTCCTTCCTGCTTTTCTATCCTGTTCCACTCAGCGAGCACCCGTCCATATTCCGGTTGCAGTAACTCCAACTCCTGCTGTTTTGCTTCAAGTTCAGCTGCTGTCTTTTTTAGTAGGTCCGCTTTTCCCTTTTTTTCACTAACACTGCAAATCTGCTCTTCAATTTTCCTTAGCGTTTCATCCAGTACCTCCAAACGCTCCTGCTCTTTTTTCGTCTCAGCACGCAGTAAATTGATTCCATCAGTTATTTTCCCCTCGAAACCGGCTTTCTTTAAAGCAAGGAACTCCTGACCGGCAGCCGGATCCTCCTCAAAACTGGCATCATTCAAATACTGGCTGATACTCCGGCGCAGTTCATCGTAATCTTTTCTTCTTCTCCGTTCTTCGTCCCTGAGACGTATCTGAATTGTCTGATAGATTTCCGTATGAAAAATCTGCCGGAAGATTTCCCCACGTTCGGCAGTTCCTGCGATCAGGAGTTTCTGAAAATCCCCCTGTGCGATCATCGCGATCTGGGTAAATTGCTTATAGTCAAGCCCCATAAGTTCCGTTACCGCCTTTGTCACTGCCCCCATCTTTGTAACAGGCTGACGTTCGTCGGGATAAAAGAGCTCCGCATCTGCTTTTTTCGTTGTAAATCCGGTTCCGCGTTTCTTTTGGGTCTGATATTCCGGATTTCTCCGGATTTTATATTCTTTTCGCTGGTAGGAAAAAGTCAATTCTACGAATGTTTCTGTCTCTGCCTTTGCGTATTTGCTGCGGAACATTCCGGATTCCCGCACAGTCCCACTCGCTTCCCCATACAGGGCAAATGTGATTGCGTCAAAGACCGTTGTCTTACCGGCACCTGTATCCCCCGTAATCAAGTAGAGCCCGTGTTCTCCAAGTTTTTCAAAATCAATCGTGCTCTCTCCCGCATAGGGGCCAAAAGCACTGATCACCAGTTTTTTTGGCTTCATTCTTTTATCTCCCGGATCAATTTTTCTGCAAACTCTTCCTGCTGTTTCATCATAGGCTGGTTATTCTGAAGCTCATAAAACTCCCGGAACAGTTCTAACTCTGTTTTTTCTTCTACATCCTGAACCGCGTCAATCTGGCTGCTGGCTCTTGTCCTTTGATTATCATACAAAAGCTGCATAATATTCGGATAGATGACTCTCAGCTTCTGAAGTCCATCCGGCACATCATCCTCATCCGTCAACGTTACCTGAATATAGTCTTCACAGTTCATATCCCGATAAAACGAACGGGCAGTCAGTTCCATATATGTTCCCCGGAGCTTTCGCATATCCCGAAATGGTTTTAAAGGCAGAAGTCTGATCTTTACCGTTCCCTTTTCTTCCATCTCCACGACCGTGATCGATTTTTCCTGATCCGTCTCAGAGAAGGAATATTTCAGGGGCGTTCCGCAGTAGCGCACCATGCCCTTTCCCACATTCTGAGGACTATGGATATGCCCTAAAGCTGTATAATCAAATGCCTCAAAGACTGAGGCATCAATATTATCAAGACCTCCGATCTGGATATCCTCCGATTCGCATCGGGACGCTCCTGTAACAAACTGGTGCGCCACGAGGATATTTCTCTCATTCGGATCGATCTCCATGTGGCTGATCACTGCACGTACTGCAGACTGGACATCTGTAATCAAATCTGACTCATCTTCAAATACGCGGCGCACAGCTGCCGGACGGATAAACGGAAGAAGATGGATCCAGACCGTCCCATACTGATCTGCGATCGGAATTTTCATGACGGTTCCGTCATAGACGGGGGAGAGATAAATTCCCCGGCTGTTTAGCAGTCTTCCCCCAAAAGCCAGTCGTTCCGCAGAATCATGGTTTCCGCTGATAACAAAGACGGGAAGCTTTCTCTCCGCAAGCTTTGTGATAAACTCATCGAACACCTGAACCGCTTCCGCGGAGGGAATCTGTTTATCATAGATATCTCCTGCCAGGATCACTCCGTCCGGCATCTCTTTCTCCGCGAGATCCAGAATCCTTTCAAGAATATATTTCTGGTCCTCGATCATAGAAAATTCATTCACTCTCTTTCCGATATGAAGATCTGATAAATGGAATAATCTCATCTGTGCCTCCTGTGGTCTCTGCTGTTAATCCTATTGTA
The DNA here is from genome assembly GCF_003435535.1 of Desulfotomaculum sp. OF05-3. Lineage (NCBI taxonomy): Bacteria > Bacillati > Bacillota > Clostridia > Eubacteriales > Desulfotomaculaceae > Desulfotomaculum > Desulfotomaculum sp. OF05-3. The sequence goes on from NZ_QWGO01000018.1 coordinate 61,566, forward strand.
ATGTCTCTCACCGGCAATAGCAAGCCATTGTCCTATAAAGAATAAGACCCCGGAACATATATCTGTCCATGGGATCTTATTCTCTGGTCAAAAAACGGTTCTTACCGCAACACTCATATCCGGGAAACATCTTTTTGAGGATCACTTTATATACGGATTCCCCGGTGTCTCCGCATAGTATTCCACGGAGATCATATTTCCGGCGCGTATCTCATCTGAAACCATTCCGTTTATCAATTTCAGCTCATAAACGTATTCCCGTACCGACATACCGGAGTGGTGATAATAAGTTTTTGCAATCGACCAGAGTGTATCACCTTTTTCTACCTCGATCGTCGTATAATAGCGGTTATAGACTGTATCATCACTCTCTTCATTCGCCATAACCAGAGTCTTTCCGAAAAAGCAGGACATAATCATTACAATCATAACAAGGGCTATCAAATACTTCTTCATACAGCTTCCTCCTTTGTATCCAGCGAGTCCAAACTTACGTTTGCGAACATCTGTTCTGTATCGAATTCTATCACACGAACATATGTTTGTCAATTCTTTTTCGGTATTTTTCGAACAAAGGTTTGCTTTTTCCCGTATTTTATGGTACTATGTATACAGATGAAAAAAGGAGGGATTTCATGAGTCAGGGAAAAATTACTGATAAGCAGAGAGAAATACTTGAATATATAAAAGAAATGATCTTAAAGAAAGGTTATCCGCCGGCTGTGCGCGAGATTTGTGAAGCGGTACACTTAAAGTCCACTTCCTCCGTGCACTCTCATCTGGAATCCTTGGAAAAAAACGGCTATATCCGTCGTGATCCGACAAAGCCGAGAACGATCGAGATCCTTGATGACGATTTCGCCCTGACGAGACGCGAACTCGTAAACGTGCCGGTGATCGGTACGGTCGCTGCCGGAGTGCCAATCCTTGCAGAACAGAACATCGAAGATTATCTCCCGATTCCTGCAGAAATTCTTCCAAATAAGGAAGTATTTATGTTGAAGGTAAAAGGAAACAGTATGATCGAGGCCGGAATCTACAACGGCGATAAAGTGATCGTTGCAAAGCAGCCAAACGCTGAAAACGGTGATAAGGTCGTTGCTCTGGTGGACGATTCCGCTACTGTAAAAACTTTCTATAAGGAAAATGGCCATTTCCGTCTCCAACCGGAAAATTCCTCGATGGATCCGATCATTCTTGATCAGGTCGAGATCCTTGGAAAGGTCATCGGTCTTTTCCGTATGATGAATTAAACCGATCTTTATTTTTACGGATAGTTCTTAAAGAATCGCTGTGATCCTCGAGGAACGTCTCTCCCCGCCGGAGACCTCACTCCCACCGTGATGAACTTGCGATGACTTGCCGTTCGAAAAAGGCAGACATCTTATATGGCTCAGAGAAAAAGCCCCACTGGATATCTATGACTATACGACATCATTCGAGATCCGGTGGGGCTTCATGTTTTATTGTATTTCAAATTCTGCCGGTACCGAATATACTCTTCCGTCTGGCAAATAGATCTCTTTTATCATTTTATATTTGCCTTTCTGGAGTTCTCCGTATAACCATGCAAAATCTATATCCATAAACCGAGATTCTCCGGGTTCCAATTCGTAGGCAATCTCTATAAAACTATAATCTTCGGGTAAAACCGGAAGTTTCTCCCATCTATCATCCCGAAAGACCTCCATTGTATACGCTTCCCCATAGATTATCGTTTCATTGCTGACATTGGAAAGCTTCAGCTGAAGGCTGTCAGAAGTTGCCAGCCTAATTTCCGCATGTACATAATCAAGATACTCCACAGTTTCTTCCTTTGTAGCCTTTTCTGCTTCAAAGAGTGCAAAACCTGAATCATACTTTACATATAGTTTTTGAGGAGATTCCGGATCCCTGTAAACCTCCTGCCCTACGTTTAAATGGGTGCCGTTTAAATCTTTTGTAGGATATTCCAAATTATTCACAAAGGCTATCTGACCTAAATACTCCCAGCTTCCCTTTTGTTGGAAATCAAAGCCGGTGGCATTATACAAATACAGGGAACCATCATAAAATAAAGAGATGCGTTGTACCTCTTCAGAAGCATAACCAGTAGGGGCGATCGTGTTTGTTTCCTGCGCTGCATTGGGTACAGTATGGCAGCCGACCAGAAGCAGGCCGGAGATTCCCAATATGACTAATAATTCTTTTCTCATTATGACACCGCCTCTCCATATGTTTGTATTACAAGACAACATTTCTATTATTATTATAAATAAACTCCTGACCATATGCCATAAAGTTTTCCTTACATTTTTTTACAATTCTTACTGTTTTTATACCCGCCTTGCTTTATACCTGGTTTTCTGAGATAATAAAGTCTGATAAGCAAAAACCTATAATGAAAGGAATTTTTCAATATGAAAAAAACAATTACAACGCTTCTGACTCTTACCATGGCTGCTTCTCTGGCAGGATGCGGCAGCAAGCCTGCAGATGAACCGACGAAATCCCCGGAGACGGTGATTGAATCGGCGGTTGATTTTTATACAGAAGTTTGGGATGCTTTGGGCGAGGACAGGCAGTTTGCAGCTGTAGGCGGTGATGCAGAGAATGAAGCGGAAGCGCCGGCAAAATTCGCCATGACTGATGAGAATAAGGAGATATTTGAGTATCTTCTTCATGTAAATGATGAGCTTTATGATATGCTGGATGATGATACAGCTACCCTGCAGCATATGATGAACACCAACACCTTCAGTTCCGCCTTTGCGAAGCTTAAGGACACCTCGAAAGCAGAAGAATTTGCCGAGGATTACAAAGCTGAGATTCAGGGTCAGCGCTGGATGTGCGGCTTCCCGGACAAGGTGGTTGTCATCTCGGTTGCGGATTATGTCATGATGGCATACGGCGCTGAGGAATGTGTCGATGATCTGGTTGAGGCCTGCTCGGAAGTGGCACCGGATTCCACCGTTCTGGTGGATGCACCGGCTGTACTTGATTAGGAGGAACCTATGCTTTTTTCGAGCATACCATTTTTATTCTGGTTTCTGCCCGGTGTCCTGATCCTTTATGCTGCAGCACCGGGATCATTGAAAAATACGGTTCTCCTGCTTTCCAGCCTGTGTTTCTATGGCTGGGGAGAACCGAAGTACGTAGTCTGGATGGTAGTTGCCATCCTGATGGCATATATATTCGGATTGCTGATCGAGCGTTACCAGAGTATCCCGAAGCTTGCCAGGCTTTTTCTCGCACTTTCGGTTTCATCCAGCCTTCTCATGCTTGGTTATTTTAAATACGCAGATTTTTTTATCCGTAATGTAAATGCCGTCACCGGGTGTTCGATCCCCTTGCTTAACATCACACTTCCCATCGGAATCAGCTTTTATACCTTCCAGGTACTCAGCTATACGATGGATGTATACAGACAGCATGTGAAAGCCCAGAGAAATCTGATAGACCTAGCTGCATATGTGGCACTCTTTCCTCAGCTGATCGCCGGTCCCATCGTCCGTTATTCGGATATTGCAGAACAGTTGAAGGGGCGTATTCATACTATGGGCAAGACGGCTCAGGGAATCCGCCGATTTATCTTAGGACTCGGCAAGAAGATTCTGATCGCCAATCTGCTTGGAGAATTGTGCAGCATCTTCCGGACTTCGGATGATAAATCGGTACTTTTCTTCTGGCTCTATGCAGTCGCCTATACCCTTCATGTATATTTTGATTTTTCAGGATACAGTGATATGGCCATCGGACTTGGAAAGCTATTTGGATTTGATTTTCTGGAAAATTTTAATTATCCTTTTATCTCGAAAAGTATAACTGAATTCTGGCGTCGCTGGCATATGTCTCTCGGCACCTGGTTTCGGGATTATGTCTATATTCCTCTGGGAGGCAGTCGTGTAAGTTTACCGCGGCATCTGTTTAATATATTTCTGGTCTGGATGCTGACGGGCTTCTGGCATGGTGCCGCCTGGAATTTCGTAATCTGGGGACTTTATTTTGCTCTGCTGCTGATTCTGGAGAAGATATGGCTTTTGGAAATCCTTAAAAAGAGCCATGTCTTAAACCGCATCTATGTATTGACTGCTGCTGCAATCAGTTTTGTGATCTTTGATGCCACTGATATGTCCCAGGCATTCTCGTACCTGAAAGCCATGTTTGGAACAGGCGGATATCCATTGATTTCTGAAGCATGCAGCTACTATTTCCGCAGCTATTTTGTGGTCTTGATGATAGCCCTGCTTGGTGCGACACCGATTCCAAAGTCCTTTTACAGACGGATCCAGCAATGGAAAACAGGAACAGCAGTTATGTTATTCGCAGAACCACTGGCACTTTCAGCCCTGCTGCTTATCTGTACGGCTTTTCTTGTGGATGGCTCCTTTAACCCATTTCTTTATTTCAGGTTTTAGGAATTCTGAGGTCGGGAAGGAATGATAGATGATAGAATGTAAGAATATAAAAAGCATAAAGAATACAAACAATGCAAAAAATATCAATCATATAAACAACATAGTTACAGTAGTTGTGCTGGGAGTCGTATTTGTTAGCCTTACCATGGCGTCCTGGCTGCTGCCGCCCCAGGAGTTTTCTGACAACGAACGGCGAAAGCTTGCACAGCGCCCGAAGTTTTCCCTGGATACCATGTCCGATGGAAGCTTTATGACGGAATTTGAAAAGTATACTCTTGATCAATTTCCGCTGCGAGATCAGTTCCGGACGTTGAAAGCCTATACTACCTACGATGTGTTTGGTCAGCTTGATAATCATGATATTTATATACAGGATGGTTATGCAGCAAAGCTTGAATATCCGCTTCAAATGGATTCTCTGGAACATGCAGCGGACCGGTTTGCATATATCTATGAGAAATATCTGGCTGACAAGGAGATGAATATTTATCTCTCCATTGTCCCGGATAAAAGCTACTTTCTTGCGGAGAAACATGGATACCTCTCCACGGACTATGAAAAACTGTTCCATATGATGCGGAATCACATGAACTACGCAGACTATATCGATATCACAGGAACGCTGGATATTACGGATTACTATAAGACAGATACCCATTGGCGTCAGGAGAAGCTTCCAGAGACGGCAGCTGTTCTTGCGGAGGGCATGGGGACATCTATCTCCGGAGCTTACACAGAATATGCGCTGGATGTCCCTTTTTATGGTGTATATTATGGTCAATCTGCTCTTCCACTGCCGCCGGAAACGCTATATTATCTATCCAATGATGTTTTAGATGGCTGTATCGTGACCAATCATGAGGATCAGACGATGGGTTCCATCTATAATATGGAGAAAAAATCCGGCAAAGATCCTTATGAGATCTTTCTTTCCGGTCCCCGCTCTCTGATAACCATCGAGAATCCGAACTGTAAATCGGACAAAGAGCTTGTCATTTTCCGGGATTCCTTTGGCAGCAGTATCGCTCCTCTTCTTTCTGAAGGGTATGCCAAGATCACTCTGGTGGATATCCGGTATCTGAGGGCAGATTTACTTGAACGTTTTATAGAATTTAAGAATCAGGATGTACTGTTTCTGTACAGTACATCGGTACTGAATCATAGTGAGACATTGACCTGATTGTAAACTTTGCAGAAGCATTGATCTGCCAAAATCAAAACAGATTTTACTCGCCCACCTTCTATTGTCCATGCCAATCAGCTTTCTAAATAAACCGTCCGGCCGGATAAATTTCGCTGTTCAATCCGCTGCGTTCGTGATAGAATGAAAGCAAGTGTTTCGGGATAGTACAGAATCATGGAGGGATGCAAATGGAACCGATGTATTTGTCAATCCAGCCCGTGGAAACCGGGAAGCGGATAAAGCAGCTGCTTTCGGAGCAAAACTATACGATCCGCGAGGTCCAGGGTGCGTTCGGCTTTGAAAACCCACAGGCAATCTATAAGTGGATCGCCGGAAAATCGCTGCCGAGCCTGGACAACTTTATCATTCTCAGCAGATTATTACATACCAGTATTGAAAATATCCTCGTCATTGACGGGGATATTCCTCGTTTATGGGTCAGTTTAAACCAGTGGTTCAATGACATCTTCTCTCTCCTGCCTTATAATCGTGTCATAAGGAAGTGATGCGAAGGAGGCGAAACACATTATGAAAATAACTTCGGCTTATGCCAATAAACTGCTCAAAAGTCTGGCGGACGAAAAATCTTACTGGGAGGCCCAGGAAGCGTCATCCCGCACTTACGTTGCCGCTGTCGGCGAGGAACCGGTCATCCCGAAATATGACTATTCCGCCGTTTCTGAGACGTTAAAAGAAATCGACCGAAAAGCCGTCATCATCAAGCACGCCCTGAACCTGGCCAATGCCACCGCAAAGATCAGGGTAGGCGATACGGAAATGAGTGTCGACAGCATTCTGGTAAGAATGGCACAACTTAGCTCCCGCAAAGCGACTCTGGACACCATGCGGAAATATCTGCCAAAAATGAGGGAATCTTCCCATGCATTCAGCTCCAGAAATGCCGTTCCTGAATACCGCTACACCAATTATGATCCAGAACTGGTAAAACGTGATTATGAATGCATCTCCGGTGAGATCATGGAAATGCAGATTGCCCTTGACCGGTACAATCAGACTTTCCTGTTTGAAGCGGACATTTAAAGGATTTTTCCGTACAGGGTCATTTTAAAAATGCAGATGGTCTTGTTAATGTTCAGTGGCATAGATTATTTTGTTATCTTTTATCCATTGTATCTTTCGGTTCATGGTAAATTAATTCAAAAAATAAAAAGGTAAACAATTTCCCTGTAGAAAACCCGTGAGTGATCACGCCGGTGCCAGGGTACGGTTTCAGGCACCACGGCTGCGGAATGCAAATTTCGCAGCATTTTCCTTACAGACAGCTATCACAAAGGAGGAGCCTATGAAAAATTTTCTGAGACTGGACGGCCGGTCCATCCTGTCCGTCCCATATATGTACATCGACCACAAGGACTATCTTGCAGATTCCCTGCTCACACAGAACCATGTTTCCGTGCGGTTCGGAAGTGAATTCTCACGGGACAATTCCCCGTACCACATCATTATCTGCAAAGTCAGAAAGAAAGATACGGCGGAATTTGAGAAATCCATGGAATTGCTGTGCAACAAGATGCTTCTTTTCGGACACAACGATTACATGGAATTCTGCAATAACATCATGGAAACACTGGGACAGAATCGAGGTGCCGCATGAAGAAATCATTTGTTCCGATCAGCAAACAGAGTAAGAAAGCACAAAAGACATACCATTCCGCACAGCGTTCTACCTGGGGAATTTTGAACCCGGCAACGCGGACCATGCCGAACGGCAAGGCATATTACCGGAAGAAACAGAAAGCCCATGACAGAAGCGGCAGGGAATCCTCCTTCGATTCCCCACCTCTTCCTTTTTGTCCGTCCCTGCATATCAATCCCACAGGTTCCGAAAATACTTCGTCATAAGCTCCATGCCCTGCTTCAGGCACTGGTCCCGATACTCACGCAGTTCGCCCTCTGCCGCCAGCCACTTTCCCGAGATTTCTACATATTCCGGCACATCGCTCATCATATACAACCGGTGTGTATGCTCCCGCTTTTCTCTCGCAATCTCCTCTTCCGTCTTCAGCTTCTCACCGAACATGCCGTATTTTGTCGTGAATTCTTCCTGTGCCAGGTCATGCTCTTCCTCATACAGATTCTTCTTTCTGCATGTATCCTCATTTGCTTCCCGGAACAGAAATTCCATTCTTCCCAGGATACGATCCCATTTCCGGATATTTTCTTCTTCCGGTCCTTCAAAGAAGCTGGGATAACCATGGCTGTTGACACGAAGGTCATGAATCATGTTCGGAACAACCGTAAGAAACCATTGGTCAATCGACCAGATGTCACGGTAACAGTATCCGTACCGCAGTCTTTGATAAATACAGATGACGTCCTCTTTCCATATGGAAATCCTTTCCCATAATGATTCTCTCTTCCGATGTGACAGGAAAACGGAACATTCTTCCTTGTAACTCTTTCTGTTTTCCTTCGGACTCATTCGCTTTGCAATTCTCTTTACAGTATCCATGGACAGTTTCTCCTTTCCCGTAATATCCCTGATACGACAGTTATATCACGGCACAGGAAAAACTGCATTGAACCTGCGGTTTAATTCTTGCGAATATACGAAAGACAATCCCTACCTAAGCAGAGACTGCCTTTCTTTTGCTATTCAAAAATCATGTTTTTGCACGGGTTATTTCACCAACTTTAATATCCTGCAATTCCATCACCTCATCGGCATCCATATATGCATAATTTTCTCCCATCGCTTGTCTCCTTTCAATTCTTTACGCTCCCATCACCCGCTTAAACACTTTGAAGTTCGTATCATCCCGCGGCGGGCAATAGACCGCAAATTCAATGGTTTTAAATGCGTACAGATAATCCGCAATCACTTCTTTGGCAGCACGCGCCACCACTTCCGGCTTATTCTGAAATGCTCCGCATCCGAATGCGCCCAGAATCACCACTTCGTCACCGTTCAGTACGGCAACATCCAGAATCCTGGTCAGCCTCTTCTTATGAATTTCCAGGAGTTCCCGGTCACTGACTTTTACCGCCCGGTCACCGTTACCCTGGTTGAACCGGTTGCTCGGCCGTTCCCGCAGGTTCGGTGCCGCACAGGTGATCACATCCACTTCATACCAGTCTTTTTCATTCATCAGCTTCGGCCTGCCCGTATCCGTCTTGAATACGGTCACATCCGGCGTATAGATGATATCCGCATTGTTGATCGGATTCTTTGCATTCCGATGAGGGTAATAGAATCCTTTCATCATTTCCGGTACGCTCAGGCAGAAATACAGGCCGGAACACCGACACAGACATTCCTCCTGTGCGCTGGATCCCCTTGTCACGCCGCCGCCCGGATTTGTGGCAGAGGCAAAGTTATGTACCGCCACCTTCTGACCTGCATAATCTGCAGCCGCCTCGAAAGTCCGCTTTGTGGATACAACAATCTTCGCTTCATCTTCAAAGCGTGCCTTATCCACGGCAGACAGCGCCTCTTCTTCCAGGATGAGTTTCTGGTTTTTCACCGACCGTGCAAGAACTTCCTTAATCTTTCCGTTTGTCTCGCACAGCTTTTTAGTATCTTCAAAAACCTCTACATTCTCAAAACTGCTCATATGTTTATCATTCCTTTTTCTCTCTGTTAATTTCAGATCTAACGCTATGAAAACGGCCGCGGAATCGCTCCCGCAGCCCAGTACCTGGCATTGTCTGCCTTACATGCCATCATCACGAAAATACTCGTTTACCATACGTAACAGCAAAATCATATCCACTTCTGATACGCATGATGCATCCAGCTCAAACTCATAGACGCTGTTCTTTGTTCTGATTGTCAATGAACCATCTTCCACCTGGATACTTCCGTAGGTTGTATGCAGGTATTTGCCGGGACATTTACTTGCCGGACTTGTGAAAAAGTAAATCATATACTTCTCATACCGGCTGTCGGATTTATAGACCATGATCAGTCCTAGCTGATCCATATACGGTATCCGCCAATCCATGTATTTCCGACCGTTCTTATCTTCTGCTTTACGCAGGATTCCCAATGCCGACTGATCCAAATGCATCTCATCAACTCCTTAATCTTATCACACGGGTATTTCGCCGACCGCCGCAATAAAATCCCGATCCCGGTATCCGACTTCGTCGAATTTCCGCAGCCCGGCTTCCGCTTCAAATACGTGACCGCAGCAACAACACTTAAGCTTTCGTGTAACAACAATTCCCGGCTCGCCCAGAAGTAACTCCAAGGATGATTTTCCCTCACTGGCTGCCACATACGCATCCATCTTCGCCTGTTCCTCATCCGTCAGCTGGATATGCCACCAATTATGTTCCTCATGGCACTTGGGACACGGCGGGTTGATTTTATAAAGCCTTCCCATAGTCTGGTCTCCTTTCGATTTTCACTCACTTTGAATTCTTTGCAAATCTTGACAGCATTTTCGCTATCTCGTTCTTTGTAATCTCCGAAACCAGAGAGAGAATTTTAATATCTTCCTCTGTTAATTCATCGTGATAAAACACAAGCATTTCTCACAGCAGTATTTGCTGGTGAGAATCTCAGGGACAAGTATTGCAATCCGTGCTTTTTATTGCAAATTCAGTAGATTCATCACCAGTTTCACCATTACTTCTTTTTCTTCTGGATTGGATTCAGCAATCATCAACGTAACGGCCACCAAGGTTCCATCGCTGAGTCGTTTTTCTCAATCTTGGAATAAAGCGTTGTTTTTATCCAGGAATTCAAGAAAAAGTGATGCCGCAATTCTCTTGCAGCCATCCGCATAAGGATGGTCCTTGATCATAAAATACAATAGATTTGCGGCTTTTTCTTCTAATGATGGATATGCATACTTGCCGAATATACTTTGATATACTGCAGCAAGGATTCCCTCAACCTTACCTTTTTCTTTTTCAACTCCAAAGACGTCCGAATGAAACGAATCCTCCATAGCATCGACCATATGGCGGCAATCTTCATAAGTGATCCTGTAAATCGGCTGATTTCCTTTTGGCTTCTCCAATGTCTGGTGATCATACCACCAATTTGCACTACATTATCAGCAACACCATCAACCCACTGCCCATCTACAAGAGCCTCGTACTGACGTTGTCTAAAAGGCACATCACCATAAAGATCTCGTACTGCTGTTTCATAGCTTTGCCCATAATCAAGGGCAGCTTTTCGTCATCATAGCCAGGATACCCGCAGAAATATTGAAGATATGGGTTTTCCTGGATCTGGAGCGCGGTTTCCTCGTCAGAATAGCCATACTCCGCCTGAATAATGCAGACCTCCAAGGCCAGACGCAGCGGCTTGGCCACATTGCCTTTCCGGTTGGTGAATAGTGCGGCGTAGCGCTTCTCGATCTCCAGTCAGGGGATCGTCTGGGCTTTCTTTACCCAACGGTTGCTTTCCTTCAGATTCATATCCACCGGCTGTTTGAAATCCGCCAAGCTGATCTGGCCATTGCTGTAACGATACATAGTTGCCCTCCAGGTGCAAGATTTTTGCTGGATTTTTGCCAGTTCCCTTGCTCCTATTATACCACGGATTGGCTTCTATGGATTGAAATATAAGGCTTTTTCTATTATTCAGTGCATATTAAATACGCGGAACCCCCTTCGCCATGATCCGGTTTGGGTAACGGCGCATGACAAACGCGCGCGGACACGCAAAATGAGGGCGAAAGGGACCGCCCCGCTTTTCCCTTCTTGACAGCGATGGATCAGCCTTAACCGGTGCCCGGGATATGGAGATCCTCAGCGGCCAGATCCTCCTTGGCGTTCGCGAAGGACAGCAGCGTTACAAACGTCAGCAGCAAAGCAATCGCTTTTTTCATGATGTTCTCTCCCCTTCTCGGTTTCAACCGGAGCGTTTGTTCCCACAAGGTCTTGTCGAGGAAGGGCGGTCCGGCAGTGGTCTTGCCCACGATCAGTTAAGCTTTTGTCCTGTTTTCCGTGCTCCGGCTTAAATCCGGACCCTTTTCTGTCGATAATAAGGATATGAAAAACATTTTTCTGTCGATAATAAGGATATGAAAAACATTTAGACAGGAGGTTCCGCAATGAAAATTCAAGATGCGAAGAAGGCATACGCCGCGCAGATGGATACGCTGTGGACACGGAAACGTGACCTGTCGCAGGCGCTCAAAAATTGCCAGCAGGGCGGCGCGCCCAATGTGGATCGTGTGGAGATCTCCCGTGAGCTGTCCGCCGTGGACGCGCAATACAACGAGGCCCAGGGCGTGATGGAGAGCATCATCGAGCGGGAGACTGCCATCCACAACGCCGAGGTTGCAAAGCAGCAGGGCAATGCTCTGTCGAAGGCCGCAGAGGAGATGGGCAAGATGCTGGAGATCTACCACCGCATCGCCTCCGGCGGTCAAGTCCCTCCGGAGGATGAACAGCGGCTGATGGAATACAACCACAAGCTTTACATGGCGGCCAAGACCGCGGCCATGCTGCAAGAGGGAGACGGCGAGGAGTACGACTCCCTCTTTGAGGACGAGGAGGAAAAAAACGGCGAAGAAAAGACCGCCAGCGAGATCGCGGGCGAGGCGGAGATCTCCGTCCCCGGCGGAGGCGGGGACGCCGGTCTCGACATCGCCTCGGAGTGATGGCTATACCGCTCCTCCGTTTCTTTTTTAGGACAGCAAAAAAGGGCACAAAACCGCCCTTTACGGTTTTGTGCCCCCGTTGAGTTACCTGAGAGATTCCCTCCGCTTTGGGAGGTTGCACCTTCGGTGGTCGGGCGCTGCCGCCCGGCCTTTTCGGAGCGTCGTCCGAAACCGGTCCTTTTGCCTGGGAGCTTCTGCGTTCCCCTTCGGCATCGCCTGAGCGATCTCTCCCAAAACAAAACTACTTTTTTATTTCCAAAATAGAAAATTATCGCAAATCCTTTATCCATGCGGATTTGCCGCTATTTTGTACATTTCCTAAATTTTTTCCAAAATCCAAAATAGGACGTCAAATCTTACCTCTGTTAGAGTCCGATAGAAACAGCCATCCTAAGACCAGCAGAATTAACCAATCTGAGTCCGATAGAAAC
>NZ_QWGO01000019.1:0-60718 GCF_003435535.1 Desulfotomaculum sp. OF05-3
TATTTGGCGTGGGGCGAAGGATTTGACCTTTACAGTATGTCTGCTTGCGGGCAGGCGGCAAAGCAGGAACCGATTGTTTCTGCATCAACAGAGTTACATCAGGTTGATCTTGTTTCGGCCGGTACATTGGTATTTGATTTGGCTTCTGTTCCGGCTTATTCTGGGCAACCGTATGCCATAGTAAATGATAACAAGCCGTATTTCACAGACGCTTATCTGACGGCAGTTTCTTTTGAAACATATAGTGACCTGGATTCACTGGGTAGATGTGGTGTAGCCTATGCATCAGTTGGAAAAGATCTGATGCCGACAGAAGAGCGCGGCTCTATTGGGCAGGTAAAGCCATCTGGTTGGCATACGATCAAATATGACAATGTGGATGGCAAATATTTATATAATCGCTGCCATTTGATCGGTTATCAGCTTACTGCAGAAAATGCAAACGAGAAGAACTTAATCACTGGGACCAGATATCTGAATGTTCAGGGAATGCTGCCGTTTGAGAATATGGCAGCGGACTATGTAAAAGAAACTGGAAATCATGTGCTGTATCGGGTGACTCCGGTTTTTGAAGGCAGTAATCTCGTAGCATCCGGCGTACTAATGGAAGCGGAATCCGTAGAAGACAAAGGCGAAGGTATTTTGTGCTGCGTTTACGTTTATAATGTTCAGCCGGGAATTAACATCAATTATGCAACGGGTGACAGCTCGGCTTCTGGAACAAACCAGACGGCAGTAACAGAGCAGGCCACACAGGCTGTTAAGCAGGCAGCTTCTCAGCAGACCAGCACGGAATCCTATATCCTCAATACCAATACAAAGAAATTTCATCGGCCGTCCTGTTCATCGGTCAAACAGATGAAGGAGAGCAATAAAAAATCCTCATCAGAGAGTAGGGATGCGCTGATTGCTGCAGGTTATGATCCGTGTAAAAAATGCAATCCGTAAAAATGTGTCAGATATTAAAAAAATATGGAAGAGGAAGGTTGTAGTTCTATATTGCAATACTTCTTCTTTGCGCATATTGGATATGCTGTTGAGGGCGACTGTTGCACGCAGAAGATAAGTTGCGCCGGTCTGCGATAATGTGCTGTTTGTATAAGGAAAAGGACAAGGAGTTATGATGAATTTTAGTGGGATATTGATTGGTGTGCTTACCTTTTTTCTGATTGGATTGTTCCATCCTATTGTTATATATGCGGAGTATTACTTTGGAAGCCGCTGTTGGCCGGTATTTTTACTGGTGGGCATTTTGTGTATGATTCTATCCGTAAGAATGCAGGAAATACTTTGGTCGGTTTCTCTGGGTGTTTTGGGCGTCAGTTGCTTTTGGAGCATTAAGGAATTGAAAGAACAGGAAAAAAGAGTGGCAAAAGGATGGTTCCCGAAGCGGAAGGTGGATAAGCACTAAAGAAGAAAGCGGGGAGATGAGAAGATGGCGGTATGGAGATTACAGGTGAATACTGGAGGAGCGAACGTTGCGGATTATTGCTTGCAAAACCATGTTGCAGCACTTTGGGCTGGCAAGGTACTTGCTTACTTAATGGGAAATTACTATGACTCGAAAGCCACCTACGAAAAACTCTTTGAGTGGACCGATGAACACAAGTTTAAAACCGGCAAATACTCTTATAAAGAGGCTGTGATCGACGAATTGGCCACAGCCTCTCCCAGTGAATATCTGACGAAAATATCGATACAAGTGTTTTAACCCTGCCGCTTCATCGCGTTTCCTCCGCACTGCCTTTACATTTCTCATAAGCAAATAGCGCCGCTCCCAGCGCACCGCAGAGCTGCGCCTCATCACAGATATAAAGTTTAGCACCAAGCTTCTCTTCCAATGCCTGGATGATACCCCGGTTCTTCGCCACACCGCCGGTCATCATATATTCGCCTGGATGATCCTTTCCAAGGCGGGCTGCCAATGCGCCGACTTTTGAGGCAACTGACACATTTAAACCGTGGATAATATCTGCCACATCCTTATTCTGTGCCACCAGCGACACGACCTCCGACTCTGCAAACACCGTACACATGCTGGAAATCACGATATTATGCTTCCATTCCAGCCCTTTCACACTCATTTCCTCCAGGGAAAGTCCCAGCGTTTTCGCCATCATTTCCAGAAAACGTCCCGTTCCGGCGGCACATTTGTCATTCATCAGGAAATTTTTCACGGCTCCCTGCCCGTCGATGCTGATCGCCTTGATATCCTGCCCGCCAATGTCGATGATAGTGCGGACATTCGGATTCAGATAATTTGCGCCCTTGGCATGGCAGGTAATCTCCGTGATGCTGTCATCCCCGCTGTCAATGTAGGATCGTCCATATCCGGTCGTATCGATCCGCACGATCTCCTCTTTCTTAATTCCCGCTTTCTCAATCGCCAGATCCAGACTCTTCTCGGCGCTCATCATCGCACCGCCGCCGGTCGGAATAATCATCGTCGATTTAATTTTTCCATCCTGATCCAGTATGACCACATCAGTACTTGTCGAACCGCTGTCGATTCCCGCTACATAAAAAATGCCCGACTCCATCTTCTTTCTTGCCTCCTCACTGATACCTTTTCCCGGATCCATATCCTCTGATCCCTCGATCGTCTCCTCAAATGCCTGAATGCGCGTCAAAAGCTGCCCCGCGCTCTGGCTCGTAAAATCAGTCTCAATCTTAAGGAGCGGAACCTTGATATCCCGCTTGATACTCGCATACTCAAATCCATAATAATCACAGAACTTGATCGTGTGATAAATAATTCCCTTTAAATTCGGATCCAGATACAGACGGTTTCTGCGGATCGAACGGTTCATGCGGAAACACGGCATCTGTCCCAGCAGGACGTCCGCGTAAGAAAGAAACAGCTCCTCTTCCTCCATATTCCACATTTCATCCTGTACGACCGACAGTTTCCGACCACCCGTACAGGTCAGATTTTCCACATCCATCTGGATATTGTCCCGGATCATATCCTCCAGAATGCCGCTGACCCGCACGCCCAGCACACCAATGTACGGCTCCGTGTTCATTTCCGGCGTAATAAAGGACTTGATAAAAGCGCGTTTATCAAACACTTTCCCGGAATATGCCTCATATGCCTTTTTAAGCCTCCGGATCGTGCCCGCAAATTTCACTTTTTCACATTCATTATCATCATGCGGCAGATCCAGCATATATAAAAACTTACATTTTCCCGTGCTCTCCACGATATCGTAAACGCGCCGCATCGAATCGCAGCAGTTTACCAGCACCAGCTGTTCAACCTTTCCTTCCAGCACTGCCTGAATGACCGATTTTCCAAAGCCGCACAGATTTGCATGTGCAATTTGATCCGACTGTTCGAAATTTTCCGGCATTTCCTCCAAAACAGAACATTCTTCTCCAAACCCCCGGAACAGCTCGATCGGGGTGTACTTACAGACGTAATAAATCATGCGTGTTTCTCCTCCTTGCCCTTTTCCAGCATTTCCACAAACGCCTGAAGCCGCGTCGATACCTGACCGTCGCTGGTATTGGCGGGGTTGCAGCCGTCACCGTCGAGAATCATCGTCGGAAGTCCTGTCTTTTCTAAGGACTGCTTAATCAGGCTGGATGCACCGATCGTTCCCTTACAGCCCCAGTGGGCAAATAAAACAGCACCATCCGATTCCGTGATTCTGGCAAGCCGTTCCGCTTCCTCAATTCTCTGTTTCACACTGCCATTGTAAATGCAGTAGACCATTTTCTCTGCCATCGCCTCATACGGGTCTTCCGCATGCATCTCCTGAAAACCATCTGCGATGAAATCACAAGCGCGGATGTGCATTTTCTTACTATAATTAAAAATATCCTTAACCGGCTCCTGTAAAAATGGCATGATGTGCATCCAGATTACCGAAAGACCATCTCCCCTCGGTGACATCCGCACATCGCGCAGAAGTTTTTCCGTATAGGTAACCGCCGTCTCTGAGCCAGCCATCAGATGGCACATAAAAAGCGCATACAATTCATTCGTCAGAGAGGTCACCGGGTCATGCGCACACCGCAGGGCAAGCTGTTTTTTATAATTCGCTGCCGCTTTCCGGCTGTTATCTACCGCACTCCGCACTGTTTCCTCCGAAATCCGTCTGTCCGTCGTCTCCTCCAGAAACCGTTTCAATTTCCGCAGCTGATCCGCCACATACAGAACCGATTCCCGGTTTTTCTCATACGGAACATCAATATAAAAGCCTGGACATTCAAATTTATCCTTTAAATACGGAAACGTCATCATATTTCCATCACACGCAAGGTTCGTATAAATCATGCAGTTCGGTTTTGGCAGAATCCCCGTCAGCGCCGCCCCCAGAAACACCCTGTGGTACGAACACATCGTCTCCGGAAATCCTTCTTCCTCCGTTTTCCGAAGAAACGTCTGCTCACACTTCGTTCCCGCCATAAAACAGGACATCGCCTCCACTGAGTACGGCGTCAGCCCTGCCGCCATCACCAGCTCTCCCGGCACAAATATGCTGACCATCGCCGCATTCTCCGGTTCCGACAGCGACTGAATGATATTTTTCATAACCACCCGCGCCACATACTGTCCCGACGACGGCAGCTCCCGATCCGGCAAAAACTGAAGCTTCTTTTCCTGCAGGCGGTATCCCGCAAGAAGCAGCCGACGCGCTTTTTCCGGATCCTTAAGCGCCTGGCTGCTCACCCTATTTCCAAATTTTTCAATTACATCCATTGTTCTTTCTTCCATTCTTTTAAGTTCATTTTTCTGTCATATCGCCCTGATGCAGATGGATATGGTTCCGCGCCTTTGCAGGAAAACGGACATTCTTTATTATAGTCAGTGGGATGGGAATTGTAAATGAAAAGTCTAATCCCCCAGCTATGCTGGGGAGAATGGAATAAGTGGAGACGGTGAGGACAACAAAATAAAGCCTCCTGTGATATGATGAGAATGGTGTCGCAAGCCAAACTCAAAATCAAAGGAGGCGGTCCAAATGGACAATAGAAGTTTATCACATACCCGATGGAAATGCCAGTATCACATAGTATTTATACCGAAATACAGAAAAAGATTTGTGGCACAGATCCTGGTCGATATCAAAAAGGAACAGAATGAATTAAAGGATATTCTTGGCAGTGAGTATCAGGATTATAATCTGGTCATGGCTACGACCTTTGGTCTTCCGATCGAAGACAGCTATCTGCGTGATCAGATGCAGAAGGTTATTGATGAACAGGGACTGCCGGATGTGGTTTTTCATAGTCTCCGACATACAAGTGTCACATATAAGCTGAAGCTCAGTGGAGGAGACATTAAAGCGGTTCAGGGCGATTCCGGACATGCACAGGCGGACATGGTAACAGAGGCATATGGCCATATCATTGACTAGGACAGGCAAAAGAATGCACAGAGGATGGAGGATGCGTTTTATAACAGGGAAAATCTTAATCCGCAGATGAAGGGTGCAGATGCTGGTCAGACAGCAAACACGGTGGCTGTTCCGGAAGGTGTGGATGCGGACCTTTTGATGAAGGTTCTGGGAAATCCGGAGATGGCGGCGTTGCTGACGAGTCTGGCGAAGAGCTTGAAAGCTGAATAAAAATATAATAATGGAAATAGAACAGAGTCTACTGGAATTAGGAGAAATCCAGATGTGGGTGGACTTTTTTTGATGGAAAATAATGTACATAAGATATATTTAAAGTTATAATTAAGGTAAATACCTTTTGTATGTAGTGTTAGGTCAATTTTATATTAAAAATGCTGGAATATACCCAGAAAATAATGTAGTCCTTGAAAGTATGATTATATGTGAATTTGAAACAAAACAATAGAAGGGGAACGAATCAATTATCAAAATAAATAGTATTTTGAATATAGAGCTGACGTAGAAAGAAGAGGTGGAATACATATGAAGCAAGATACCTTAGAAGGAAAAGCAAAAACAAAAAATGGAATAAAACGATTGTGCTTTTCCATAATCTGCATTCTTCTGGAAGTGATTTTTATTATTACTATCGTAACACGCTTGAATGAATATGCAGAAATCATAAATTTATTTACCAGAATTTTAAGTGGAATCTTAGTTTTGAGATTGTATGCGTCAGATAAGACATCTTCTATGAAAATGCCTTGGGTCATTTTAATTCTGATTTTCCCAATTATGGGTGTAGGCCTGTATTTATTGATTGGCTTGAATGGTGGCACGCATAAAATGCGTGAGCGATATGCAGAAATTGATAGCAAATTGTTACCAATGCTTCCAGACAATCAAGAGTGTTTAAGCAGAATAAAAGAAAAGATTCCGAAAGCAGGAAATATTGCAAGTTACATACAAAGAAATTCGCGGTATCCAATCTATCAGAATACGGATATCAAGTATTTTGATGAAGCAGTGAAGGGATTAGAGGCACAGCTTGAAGAACTTGCGAAAGCACAAAAGTTTATCTTCATGGAATATCATGCGATAGAAGATGCTGAAGCTTGGCATAAGATTCAGGATGTTCTGGAAGAGAGAGTAAAAGCCGGTGTGGAAGTCAGGGTATTCTATGATGATATGGGGTCTATAGGTTTTATTAACACAGATTTTGTAAAAAAGATGGAGAGTATAGGAATTCATTGTCGTGTATTCAATCCATTTGTGCCAGGCTTAAATCTATTTTTGAACAATCGTGATCACAGAAAAATAACAGTAATTGATGGAAAAGTTGGATTTACAGGTGGATATAATCTTGCAAATGAATACTTTAATTATACGCATCCGTATGGGCAGTGGAAAGATACCGGTATTCGTTTAGAAGGAGATGCTGTTCAGTCACTTACAGTGACATTTTTAGAAATGTGGAATGCTGTTAGTGAAAAAGCTACGAATGATACTGATTTTAGTAAATACATTATTCATTACGATTATAAAGCACAGCAAACAGGTTTTGTTCAGCCTTATGCAGACAGTCCTATGGATAATGAGCAGGTCGGAGAAGAAGTTTATATCAGTATGATAAATAAGGCCGAAAATTACTGTTGGTTTATGACACCATATCTAATTATAACAGACGAAATGACACATGCGTTATGTCTGGCTGCTAAGCGAGGGGTAGACGTAAGAATTATCACACCAGGAATTCCTGATAAAAAATTCATTTATAATATAACTCGCTCTTTTTATCATGGATTGGTTAAACATGGAGTGCGAGTTTATGAATGGACACCAGGATTTTGCCATGCGAAAATGAGTATAGTGGATAACTGTATGGCAACCTGTGGAACAATCAATCTGGATTATAGAAGCTTATATCATCATTTTGAAAACGGCTGTTTCATGGCAGATTGTCAGGCAGTTGTGGAAATTAAAAATGATCTGATAAGAACGATGGGAGAATGTCGTGATGTAACAGATCAATATTGTACTGGGCGCAGTGCATATTTGCGACTGGGACAATTATTTATGAGATTATTTGCTGGATTGTTATAAGAATTTAGTGAAACGACCTTTCAAAAAATAGTTGATTTTGAGAGGTCGTTTTTGTTATGTCTGATTGCCGGTACAGGAAATTTACATGGATAAAATTAATTCTGTTGAGGTAAAATTGAGGTTGACTTTGTATTGTATAGACATAAGATGAAAAAAAGTCAGGTGATGTGCGATGGGAAAACGTAAGATATGTAAAATTGTTTTTGTTATACTGTCAATTTTTTTATGTGTGGCTTTTTATGAATTATTTGGAATCTGTATTGCATATAAAAAACAGCCGGAAGTGTCTAATACCATTAAAAAAGAAACACAAAATGATTCGTGGAACGAACGCAGCGAGAATATGGAACGAGCAGTGATCATAGAAAAAAATCCAGAAGCACTTTTACAAAGAGTGCGTTTGATCCGAAATGCAAAAGAAGACATTATTCTTTCTACTTTTGCATTTCAATCAGATGAAAGTGGAAAATTGATCTTAGGAGCACTGCATGATGCGGCAGACAGAGGTGTGCATGTTCGTCTGTTAGTAGATGGAATGGAGAGCTGGGTTGATATGGAAGGCAATCCGTATTTCTATGGATTATCTTCCCATAAGAATGTTGAAATTAAACTGTATAATAAGGCCAATCCGTTGAAACCATGGAAGATGATGGGGAGAATGCATGATAAATATTTGATTGCAGATGGTAAGACATATATTCTTGGTGGAAGAAATACATACAATTATTTCCTGGGTGATTTTCTGGGACATAAGAACTATGACAGAGATGTGTTAGTGGTTTGCGATGAACCTGAGAAAGAAAATTCAGTTAACCAGTTGTTAGAGTATTTTGAAACGATATGGGAACAAGAAGACAGTGGTTATTTTCATGACAATAAAAAACTGGCAAATAGAAAATCTGTAAAGAACGCAGTTTTAGAGCTGCAGAACGGCTATCAGAAATATTTTGAAGAGAATAAGGAAAGAATCTGCGATACTGATTACACGGACGAAACTTTTGAGACAGAAAAGATTGCATTAGTGTCAAATCCTATCCACACAGGTCCCAAGGAACCAGTAGTCTGGTATCAACTGGGAGAACTAATGAAAAATGCAAAAGAGCGCGTGAAAATTCATACACCATATATTATTTGCAATGATATGATGTATAATACATGGAAAGAGATTGCGGAGAGAGTTCCGGATTTTTCTATCATGACCAATTCGGTTGCCAACAATGGAAATCCGTTTGGTTCTGCTGATTATGCGAGAAACAGAAACAGAATTTTAAATACAGGAATTGATATCTGGGAGTATGAAGGCGGCTATTCTTACCACGGAAAAAGCATCCTGATTGATGATGATCTATCCGTAATCGGTTCCTTTAACATGGATATGAGAAGCACGTATCTGGATACGGAACTGATGCTTGTAATACGTAGCAAAGAGATTAATAAACAGTTGGAAGAAGGCATGATGGAATATGAAAGAGTGTCCCGACAGGTATTGGAAGATGGAACCTATCGTGATCCGTATCATGTAGAGCCAATTGAATTGACAAAGAAGCGTCAGAGAAACGTACTTTTGGTACAGCATCTGCTTGGATGGGCAAGATATCTGTTCTGATAAAGGAGGAAGAAGATTGTGTTTCAAATATTAATTGTAGAAGATGATAAAGAATTAAGCCAGCTATTCCAAAAAGTGCTTGAGAAGAATGGATATCAGGTCAAAAGTGCATCGGATGGAGCACTGGCATTAGAAATATTGGATAAAGAGTATATTGATCTGATCATTTCCGATATTATGATGCCGGTTATGGATGGTTATGAACTGGTGTCGGAACTCCGTTCAGCAGGATATCAGATACCGGTACTTATGATCACTGCGAAAGGTTCCTTTGATGATATGCGCCAGGGATTTCTTTCGGGAAGTGACGATTATATGGTAAAACCGGTAAATGTGAATGAAATGGTTTTAAGAGTCGGAGCACTGCTTCGCCGTGCACAGATACTGAATGAACACAAAATTGTGATCGGTTCAACAGAGTTTGATTATGATGCAATGACGGTTACAACTGATAAGGAAAGTCTTGTTTTGCCTAAAAAAGAATTCCTGCTTTTATATAAGCTTGCAGCTTCGCCAGGCAGAACATTTACAAAACAACAGTTGATGGATGAAGTATGGGGATACGAGACGGAGGCAGACCCACATACGATAGAGGTACATATAGGAAGAATCAGGGAGCGTTTGAAAGATAACCCTGATTTTGAAATCGTAACAATGCGTGGAATTGGATACAAGGTGGTGAAAAAATAATGGAACAAAAGAAAGAAAAAGAATTGCGGATCCGATCCTGTCTGACTGGTGCAATCTGGCTGGCACTTGTATTTTCAACAGTCATATCTGCGTTATTATTTGCTTTTTTGAATCATTTTTTTAATCTGCCTGGTAGCATACCTGTGCTTGGCTGGCTTTTGATTTTTAATACATTGATTGCAGGGCTGATTACTTCCTTTATCAATGCAAGGTTGCTGGAACCAATTACCAGACTCAGTAAAGCAATGAAGGAAGTTTCGCAGGGAGATTTTGAACAGCACTTGGAAACGAACAGCCGTATCGCAGAAGTTGGAGAATCTTACCAGAGTTTTAATGTGATGACAAAAGAGCTTCGTGCAACAGAAGTATTGCAGATGGATTTTGTCTCCAATGTTTCTCATGAGTTTAAGACCCCGATCAATGCCATTGAAGGGTATACAATGCTTCTTCAGGGAGAAGAACTGTCTCAGGAGCAAGAGGAATATGTAGAAAAAATCCTGTTTAATACCCAAAGGCTTTCCGGATTGGTTGGAAATATTTTGCTGTTATCCAAGTTAGAGAATCAGAACATACCAATGAAAAAAACAGAATATCGTTTGGATGAACAGATCCGTCAGGCATTTCTTTCCCTGGAGACAAAATGGACAGAAAAAGAAATTGGTTTCCAGGTAGAGCTGGAGGAAGTTAAATATACTGGGAATGAAGGACTTTTTATGCATATATGGATGAATCTTTTAGATAATGCGATTAAGTTCAGTCCTGCAAAGGGGACAATTATGATGTTTCTGAAGCAGGAAAAGGATTCTGTAATGTTTATTCTGGAAGATGAAGGACCGGGAATAGAGGATGATGTGAAAACCAGAATATTTGATAAATTTTATCAGGCAGACGGTTCTCACAAAGCAGAAGGAAATGGTCTCGGCCTTGCACTTGTGAAACGGATCGTAGATAGTGCTGGCGGGACAATCAAGGCAGAAAACCGGGAATATGGTGGATGCAGATTTGTTGTAGAGCTTCCAATACAGAAAGATGAGGTCATATAAGTTTAAGAAAAACAGATAGAGGAGGAATTACATGACATTTTATCAGGAATTGCAGTTAAATCAGGCAGGTTCTAAAAATCTGTTGAAAAAGAGTGAAACAGTGAAAGAAAAATCATATCATATACTGGTATATTTGGTAAAGATAGCTGTTACAATGGCATTTTGTTTTTTATTTGTTACTATTTTCAGTATCTTATTTGGAAATGAGAATAGTATTGTGGGTGTAGTAGCTTTATTATGCCTTATGGTATTTCGGAATGCGGATCTGGGGATCCACACCGGACAATCTACGATGCTTTTGGCTTTGTTCTTTGTAATTATGACTGTATGTCCGCATTTAGCAAACCAGCTTTCACCGGTACTTGGAATGCTGTTAAACATTGCTGCAATGGCAGTGCTGATTCTGTTCGGATGTCATAACCCATTCATGTTTAACCAATCCACATTGGTTCTTGGTTATCTGTTATTGTATGGATATGATGTAACAGGAAAAAGTTATCAGATGCGATTAACCGGAATGGCATTAGGTGCAGCACTTACCTGCTTCGTATTTTATCGAAATCATAAAAACAGAACGTATAAAAGAAATTTGAATGATTTGGTACAGGAATTTGATATATCTTCTTCCAGAACAAAGTGGCAGTTATGTCAGATCATATGCGTACCGGCAGTACTCTGCATTACGGAACTCTGCAATATGCCACGGGCAATGTGGGCTGGGATTGCGGCAATGTCAGCAATCTTACCATTTATGGAGGACATGCAATACAGAGTCCGCAAAAGGATTGTCGGAAATATTGCAGGTGTAATATGCTTTACAGTACTATATTTTCTGCTTCCGTCATCCATCTATACATACATAGGAATCATTGGCGGAATTGGTGTAGGACTTTCTGCAAAATATGGCTGGCAGGCAGTATTTAACACATTTGGTGCTTTAGCCATTGCTACAGAGAGTTATGGACTAAAAGGAGCAGTTGGTCTTAGAGTGATTCAGAATGTTTTTGGCGTTGTATTTGCATTAATATTTTGTTCTATGTTTTATTGGCTTATGTCGAAAAAAAGGAAACAGTGGTAACTGTGGCTGCAAAATAACGTGGGTTAGAAAGAAAAAAGGTTAAGCCGGAGATGGCAGCTTTGCTGACGAGTCTGGCAAAGAGTATAAAGATGTAAGGGAAAATGTAAGATCTGTTGGCTTTGGGAAGAATCCTAAGGGTGACAGATCTTTTTTTATGTTTTATTCTGCTTTGGATATACTAACCATAGTGCTAAAATTACATTGCCAGATCGTGAAAACAGGATATAGAATATAATTAACAAAAATAACCATATAGGTTATAAATATTTAGGGGAAAGGAATGAGGTTTATGTTATATGAATTTTTGAAAGACAATTATAAGGAAGCAGAGCCTATATTCTTTTCTGATATAGTGATTAAGGGAAACCGTGCATTTTCTGAATCAGGTGGATGAAGCTGACCTGCTCAAGCTGATGGACGAGGAAGAAGTTGCAGAGTTCACCAAGCCGATTGAGGAAACAAAGCCGGAAGTGGTTGAAACAGTTCCTGAAATTACAGAACCGGCGCCGGAGGAAAAGCCAAAATCCACGAATATGCTCCCAGCGATTCTTACTCTGATTGTGCTTGCCTGTGGTGGTGGATTCTTCGTATTTAAGAAAGTCCAGGAAAAGAAGAAGGAACAGGAAGCGGCAAAGCCTGACCCGGATGCTGATTATGTGGACGATGACGAGGATTATGGATACGATCCGGAGTTTGAGGACGATGATGCAGATAGCTCCGTCGGTGAAGATGATAATGAACCTGTGTAAACAGGATAGGCTTGATGCCTGGGGCAGCCTTCGGGTTGCCTTTACATAGCATCTGCTTTCAAAAAATAAAATATTTTGTGTTTTTGAAAGCGATCTCTTGAATATTCTGTGTGGTAGGTGTGCATACTATTATTTCAGTCATAGTGACTGGAAAATTTATCTGCCTCATCGCATTGAAATCTCCGTCATTTTAGAGTAAAATGAGGTAGATAATCCTGAAATGAGGTAGATAACATGAGAGCTTTTGATTATATAAAAGAGCCAGAAAAGTTGCTTACTCCTGAAATTGTGCAGATGACCGGAAAAATTCATGAGCACAAAGGTAAGCAAGAGATATTTTTGGAAGCTAATATTGATGAATTGAAAACCCTTCTTGAAGTCGCTTTGATTCAAAGTACAGGTGCTTCTAACCGTATTGAGGGTATTTATACAACAGATAAGAGATTGGAAGAATTGGTCAGCCAAAAGGCAGAACCAAGAAACCGATCTGAGCAGGAAATCTCAGGTTACCGAGAGGTGCTTTCTACAATCCACGAAAGCTATGAGTATATTGTGCCCAGACCTAATATTATTTTACAGCTTCATCGTGATTTGTATTCCTACGCCGGTTCCGGTGGAGAATATAAAAATGCTGATAATGTAATTGCAGAAACAGATGCAGAAGGTCACCAGAAAGCAAGGTTTATTCCGGTTCCTGCCTTTCAGACTGCGGAAGCTATGGATGAATTGTGCAGACAGTTTTTAGAAGCATGGAATACTGATAAAATTGATAGATTACTTTTGATACCTATGTTTATTCTGGATTTCCTCTGTATCCACCCTTTCAATGACGGAAATGGACGCATGAGCCGTTTACTGTCGCTTCTTTTGTACTATAAGGCAGGATATATTGTAGGAAAATATGTCAGCATGGAAATGTTGATTGAAAAAACAAAGGAAACTTACTATGAAGCATTGCAGGCAAGTTCGACAGGATGGCATGAAAATGAGAACAGCTATGAGCCTTTTGTTAAGTATTATCTGGGTATCATGTTGAAAGCATATAATGAATTTGAAAGCCGTGTAGAACATTTAAAGAACCGCACTCTTTCTAAGCCCGAAAGAATTAAAGCGATGATTGATCAGAAAGTTGGTAAAATCACAAAGAAAGAAATTATGGATGCTCACCCTGATATAAGCAAAACCACGGTGGAACGCACTCTGGCAGATTTAGTTAAGAGTGAGTACATTGCGAAGGTCGGTTCAGGTCCGGCTACAGGATATGTAAAAATCTAAGTCATAAATTATTTATCTACCTCATTTCATATACAGATGAGGTAGATATTTTTACGATGACGGAGATTATAAAACAGAAAATTGTGTTCAGGCTGCAAAAATCCTTTCCGAACTTTTACATAGCAGTCATGCATTACGGTGTGTGGCTGTTGTTTTTATAGAGCAATCTTTAGGAACCCTTCGGGTTGCCCTTGCGTACATTGATTCTCAAAAACCGATGTGATATAATTTGTAGCATAGACAAAGTGACAAATCGGAATTTTGTGGAGGCACCTCAATGGAAACGATTTACGAAAAGTATATGGCACTTCCCATAGATAAGGGACTTTTATGTTTAGAATATGGAGATATTGCAGAGCCGTATTTTTGCTATCCCGTCAACGCAAAGCCAATCGGATTTGAAGGATGTATTCTGTATTGCTTTTTGCCGGAATATGGAGAAATGGTATTTGCCTGCAATCCAGAAAGTTGTGTAGACCAAAATGTATATCCATTAGCGGCAAATTTTGAAGATTTTATCCGTTTAATCTTGGCTTGTGGTACTGCTAACCCATTGGAGCAAATCGTTTGGATGGATAAAAATAAATTTGAAGAACACATGGCAAACGAAGAAAAAATACTGACCGATGAGCAGAGGACAGCGGCACAACAGCTACAGCGGGCATTAAGTTTGTTACCAATAGAAAATCCGTTTGAATATGTCAAATCCATTCAAAAAGATTTTGATGGTAGTAAAATACAATACAGTGATGAATACTATGAAGTTACCGGCATAGAGAACCCTAAAGGAACTAACACCCAAGATAAGCATTTAGTTGAATTTGAACCTGTCGTTTTTGAATTTAACCGCAAACAAGATAGCGACTAACAACTTCAAGTTTGACGAACAAAATCTGAAAACATTAGGGCGCAGAGGAGATAGAATCCTTTGCGTCCTTTTTTTACATAAGGGTTGACATCGTTGCCTTATTGCAAATACCCTTGTACAATGTAGTTAGAAGAAAGGGGTTGAGCCTATGAAGCTGGTATTGAAGATATTGGCACTGCCGGTGCTGTTCGTTGTAAAATTGATTTGTATTCTTGGAAATCTGCTTACAAACATTGTGTCCTATGTAATTGGTTTATTGCTTTTGGTTATTGGCGGCTCTGCGATTTACTGCGTTGTAAAAGCTTTGTGGCAGTCCCTGGCTATCCTTGTGGTTCTTGGAATTGCGACAATAGCGGCGGTGTTCCTGCTCGTCTGGGTTGTTATGAAAGTCGAGAATATAAGAGATAGTTTGGGCGCATTTATCAGGTCATAAGATAATATCAGAGAAAAGTCACCGATCAGTGGCTTTTTCTTTTTGGGAAGGAAGTGATGAGAATGGCGGCAACAAGATTGATTGCACTCCATATAAATAAGGGAAAGACGGTCGCTCAATGTCTGGCTGACCGAACAAACTACTCACAAAACGCAGCGAAAACCAACGATGGCGAATTTATCAGCTCCTATGAGTGTGATCCAAAGACAGCAGATGAAGAATTTCTGCTTTCCAAACGGCAGTATCAGCATATTACCGGCAGACAGCAGAAGAACAATATCATCGCATACCAGATACGCCAGTCCTTTAAGCTGGGAGAAATCACTCCGGAAGAAGCGAACCAGGTCGGCTATGAAACAGCGATGCGATGGACAAAGGGCAAACACGCTTTCATCGTTGCGACCCACATCGACAAATCCCATATTCACAACCATATCATTTATAATTCGACCTCGCTGGATTCCACACAGAAATTCAAAAACTTCTTCCTTTCCGGCCTGGCAGTTCAAAAACTCAGCGATATGGTTTGCCTGGAACACGGGTTGTCTATCATTACACCGAAGCCGTATCGAGAGCGCCAGAAAAGAACCGTTTATCCCAAGAAGCGTACCCAGCGTGACGAATTATGTGATGCGATTGATGCGGTGCTGAAGCAGAAACCAAAGAGCTTTGATGGCTTTGTTCAGGCTCTGGCTGATATGGGATTTGAGTTCAAGGATGGAAAGCAGCCTGCGTTCAAGGGCAAGAATCAGAAGCGTTTCATTCGGCTACGTTCTCTGGGCGAAGGATATAGCAAAGAGGAAATTCAAGCTGTTATCTCCGGTAAGAACCTGGACAAATCAAAAGGCAGTTCTGCTAAGGCTCCTGCCCCGAAGCAGTTCCAAATGCTGATTGATATTCAGGCAAAGATGGCCGAGGGTAAGACGGCCGGTTATGAAAAGTGGGCGAAGAAGTTCAACCGAAAAGAAGCTGCCCGAACCGTCATCCTTTTGAAAGAAAAAGGCTTAGGCAACTACGACGATCTGACCGATCATATTGAAAATCTGTCTGCCCGGTTCGATGCGCTTTCTGATTCTATCAAGACCGCAGAGAAACGAATGGTTGAGGTTCAGACATTGCAGCAGCACATCAAAAATTATCGCAGCACAAGGCAAATCTATATCGAGTACCGTAAGTCTGGATATAGCAAAAAGTTCTTTGAGGAACACCGTCAGGAAATCACAATTCATAAAGCGGCGAAGCAAGCCTTTGACGAATTGCAGATTACAAAGCTCCCGTCCATGCAATCATTGTATGAGGAGTTTTATCAGCTGGCAGTCCAGAAGAAGAAAGATTATGCGGAGTACCGTCAGATCAGAAAAGAGAAAGAAGAACTGCTGATTGCCAAGCGGACGGTTGAAACGATTCTGAATATCGACAGACAGAAAGAGCAGGAAAAAGAACAAGAGAAAGAGGAAAAGAAGAACTTCCGTTAAAGCAAAAAGCCACGGTCTGCACTCCTCCAAAGGGTGCGGATCGTGGCTACTTTTTTGTATTTTACTTTGATATAATATGCTGATTATCGCCTGTCGGAAATAATCATGTCAATTCCTCGCTGCAGGGTTTCTGCGCCCATTGCTACAAAAATTACGGTAAATCCACTAACAAATCCCAATGCGCCCAACAAAGTCTTTTTGTGGTGTGTTGCCCACCGCCTGCAAAATAGGAGGTATAGATGGGCAGCATAGGAAGCAGTCAGGGCGATATGAAGGTGATGATTCCCTCCAGGAAGGCTACTGCATATTGCATGAACCGCTGCACCCCTTTCCGAACACACCTGACAACAGCCAACCGATAAAGCCCATATAGGCCATCGTGATAAAAGGGTTAGAAGTTAGCGGACAAGCTCCTGTGGAGCATCCCACAAAGTAGTAATATGCAAGGCCGACCAGAGCGCCGCCTGCGGTAAATAGAATTGGCTTCAGCCATTTTTTAATATTTTCTTTCATCTCATATTCCTCCTGCTAAATATTCCTCTGCATAGTGAACAGCGGTTGCCCCATCGGCTACAGCAGTCACGACCTGCCGCAATGCCTTTGTGCGGACATCCCCAACGGCGAATACACCGGGGATGTTGGTGCAGGTACTCTCATCTGCGATAATGTATCCAGCCGGATCAATCGTAATCTGATCTTTCACCAATTCGGTGGAAGGTTTTCTTCCGACGCTGACAAACACACCGTCGCAAGCAAGCGTGCTTTCCTCTCCGGTTTTCACATTCCGAGTCCGGATACCGGTCAGCTTTTCGTTATGGAGCAGTGTGACGATCTCATTGTCCCAGAGGAATTCTATATTTTCCGTTTTCATCAAAGGCTCATGGTAGATCTTTGTTGCTTTTAAGGTATCTCTTCGGTGAACGACGATGACTTTTTTGCAGATACGGGAGAGGATAAGGGCATCCGCCGCAGCGGTATTGCCACCTCCTGCGATGACAACCGTTTTGTTCCGATAGAACATTCCGTCACAGGCTGCGCAGTAGTGGACACCTTTACCGATTAACTCCTGTTCACCATCAACACCCAGCTCTCTGGGGCCAGCTCCGGTAGCGAGCACAATGGTCTTTGCGTACATAGGACCTTCGCTGGTCACCGCTTTCTTTATAAAACCGGACAGTTCCAGGGACAGCACCTCAGTCAGCTTGGTTTCCACTCCAAATCGTTCCGTTCCTCGCTTCATCTTTTCTCCCAGGGAGAAGCCGTCGATACCATCCTCGAAGCCGGGATAGTTGTCGATTTGCTCGGTCAGAGCCATCTGCCCACCAGCGGACAACTTCTCTAAAACCACGGTGTTCATACCTGCTCTGGCGGCATAAAGGGCTGCGGTATAGCCGCCGGGACCGCCTCCTACCACGATCATGTCGTAAATATGCTGCACAGTAGTTGCTTCCTGCGTCTGGTGCTGTAAAGTTTCTTCAATGAACGCCACCAACTGCGCCCTGGATTCCGGAGCGATGATAGAGCCAAGAGCCTGTCCGCTGTGATAGATCAGCAGAGTAGGGACAACTTCTATAGCTTCGGCCTCAGCCAATTCCGGCTCATCATCAATGTTAACCGCAGTGAATACCAGCGTATCCTTATATTCCTCAGCCACGCTTTCCAATGCCGGAGCCAGACGGCGGCAATATACGCACCAGGGAGCTGAAAACTCCACCAGAACAGTCTTTCCGCTATGCACCATTTCTTCAAATTGATTTCTATTAATATTGATAACTGCCATATTGCCAGCTCCTTTCCTTTGTTTGATTATAGTATAGCCAATCTAAAATAACATTTCGGTGATGATATCACATAAAAAGAGCTGCATTGCTGCCGCACTAAACTTTTTCGTTATTAAGTAACTCGAGGATATGTTCACTGGAACGGATGATTTGAGACTGTTTATCTTTTATGGATGTTTTTCTTGTCTCCTCCAGCGAGAGAGAAGCATATAAATGAACCGTGTTTGCTTCCTGCCGGAGAGAATCGTTATACTGTTCAGCGGCAAGGTCTTGCTTCTCAAGTATACTAATTTTACTCTGGAGATCACTAATCTGCTGTTGAAGTGATATCACTTTTTTCTTTTGGACATAGAGGAAATAAGCAAGAAGCAACAGGATAAGTGAAAAAATAATAATAATCATTCTTAGTTCTTATCCTCCTTTGTCAAAAGATAAGCCTTAAGTGCATTACGGAGAGTTTCCGGCAGAACAGGCAAGGGCAAGACAGTCAATTTACCCGCATTCTTTTCAATCGCTATTTCTGATTCCGGTTGATTGGACAGAAGAATCACGGGTGTTCTTTTATCTGCCCTCCATGGCTGATCTGGCTTTTTTGTCATAGGTTCTGTAACAATCCAAAGCATAGGCTTTTTCTTGCCAAGTTCTTTTCTTGCAGCTTCCGGGGTTTCAAATACAAGGATATGTTTGGATAAGTTTTGAAGTAC
This sequence comes from Desulfotomaculum sp. OF05-3, assembly GCF_003435535.1. NCBI lineage: Bacteria > Bacillati > Bacillota > Clostridia > Eubacteriales > Desulfotomaculaceae > Desulfotomaculum > Desulfotomaculum sp. OF05-3. The sequence continues at coordinate 19,151 of NZ_QWGO01000019.1, forward strand.
CAGTCTCAGTCCGTTCCCATAGGTCGAATCACTGCACATAATGGCAATCGTAGCATTTGATTTTTCATCTTGTGATGCCTTTATAAAATCCAGAACAGGCGTATTATAAAGGTTGAAATCTTTCTCTGTATGTACTGCTTCATAATAAGCTCTGACCGCTCGGCACATTCTTCGGCAAAACTGTTCAATATCAATACGGATGTCCGTGAGGCTGTTGGCAGAACTTATTCTATCCAGTTGGCAAACTGAGGTTCCGCAATTCACACCCAAGTGAAAACGAATCGAGGTATTGTCCTCAGTATTTGCAAAGCCTTTGTTCTGGTGCAGGTATTCGTATCGAAGCTGCCAGCATCGTTCTCCGCAGATATAGGGAGAGATATCCTGCGCAGAGACTTTAAAGAAAGGTGCTGCGTATGTATTAAACCAACGAATATATTGATTTCCTACATCACGGGTTGGTCTCTGATTTCTGTCCAGAACAGCACGTCCATCCCGATAACGCTTTACAATTTCTGGGAAAGCAATGCCGCCGCAAATATCAGGCAAAGTCAGCGCCAATGCCAAAGCAGATTGCCAGCGTCCATCCTCAATGTTCAGTTCTACTTCCTCTATGCGATGTAAAAAGGTAAAGCTGGCATTGTCTTGACTCATAGGTATCCTCCTGTAAAAAAAAACGCCTGCCGGAAACCGACAGGCGGCATACTTTTTACACTTCAGTCATCCACAGGCCGTGGAGATTGCAATAGGCGTAAACCGCAACAGCTTTATCATCTCCCAAGCAGAAGGTGACATTGGGTTTGTCATCGGGTTTCAGAGCCTTGCGCTGTCCACCGTTTTCGGTCTGGACATAGACCCACTCGATGAAGTGTTTCGAAAGCATCGGATGGATTTTTTGCTGATAGCAATTTCTGCACCCGTAGGCTGCGCTGTTTCCGCTGCAGAGCACAAAATCCCCTTTCTCGATTCGCAGAGGAAGTCCCTCAACCAGCGCATCCGCCAATTTTTTACGGGTAGTTGCATAAATCTGCTGAACCGTTGTTCTGGCAATACGCATATATTCTCCGCATTGCTCCTGAGAAAAACCTTCACGGTCAATCAGGCGAATGGCTTCATACTCATCCATATTCAGGACAATGGGAGTCAGTTCCTCGCCGCCACGAACCGGAACAAAACCATCATTATCTGGCAGACAACATACTTTTCTACATTTTCTCGGTCTTGGCATAGATTCGCCTCCACATTATTTGCGGCATATGCCATTTATACGATCATTGCACATCTCCCTTTCCCATATGTCAACGGAGTTATTGACATATGCCATAAATTATTTTATACTATGTGTATTCAAGGAGGTGTACCCATGGATTTTTCATCTTATTTTCCAATTTGGAACAAACTGACACCGACCCAGCAGCAGATTTTGGAGCGAAATGCAGTTTTACGAAAAGTGGACAAAGGGACTGTGATTCACAACGGAACTATGGAGTGTACTGGTCTTCTGCTGGTAAGAAACGGACAGCTTCGTGCCTATATTCTTTCCGATGAAGGACGGGAGATTAGCCTCTATCGTTTGTTTGATCGGGATATTTGCCTGTTTTCCGCCTCCTGTATGATGAACAGCATTCAGTTTGAGATCACCATTGAGGCGCAGAAGGATACCACGATGTGGGTTATTTCTGCTGACATTTATGGACGCTTAATGAAAGAGTCTGCTGTGGTAGCTAATTTTACCAACGAAATTATGGCTACCCGTTTTTCTGAGGTTATGTGGCTCATGGAGCAGATCATGTGGAAAAGCTTTGATAAAAGGCTGGCAGGATTTCTGCTGGAGGAATGTAGCTTAGAGGGAACAAACATCCTCAAGATTACCCATGAAACCATTGCGGGCCACATGGGTACCGCCCGTGAGGTAGTCACTCGAATGCTTCGCTATTTCCAGAACGAGGGGATGGTCAAGCTGACTCGTGGAACAGTGGAGGTTACAGACGAAGCTGCATTGGAGGAACTGCAAAATGCCTAAGCAACAGCTAACCCTGCTGATTATCGCCTTGGCTGTGCTTGGAATTATCATTTACTAAAGGATAACCCCTTCTCATTTCCTGTGAAATCTGAGAAGGAGTTATTGTTATTTGTCCATACCGCAGGCGGTGGCGGATTCAATGAGGCAGCGATCATTGAATACAGCATCATAGAACCGGAAGCCGCCGGAGAAGTTATAGCAGTCAAATCCGTTTCCGGCCAGGATGCGACAGGCAATGTAGCTGCGCAGGCCGCTCTGGCAGATGACGTAGACAGGCTTATGCTTGTCCAGTTCATCCAACCGCTCCCGCAGCTCGTCCACTGGGATATTTAAGAAACCGTCAATGTGTCCGTGGGTGAATTCTTCCACAGTGCGGGTGTCCAACAGAGTTACACTTCCGTCACGAGGAAGTTTATCTGTATCTTCCAGATACCACTGCTTCAGAATACCCTTTGCGATATTCTCAATCATAAAGCCCGCCATGTTTACCGGGTCTTTGGCTGAGGAATAAGGCGGTGCGTAGGCCAGATCCAGATCCTTCAGCTCTGGGGCTTTCATTCCTGCTCGGATAGCGGTAGCCAGTACATCAATGCGCTTATCCACACCTTCGTAACCTACGATCTGAGCACCCAGCAGGCGATAAGTTTCTTTTTCAAAAACCACTTTCATGGTCATGACCTTCCCACCAGGGTAGTAGCCCGCATGGCTCATAGGCGACAGGATAACCGTATCAACATCCAGTCCTGCTTTTCTGGCGTTGGCCTCATTCACGCCGGTAGTGGCGGCAGTCATGCCAAAGACCTTGATGACAGAGCTTCCCTGGGAGCCGGTATAATGGCTGTCTCCACCACAGATGTTGTCCGCAGCGATTCGTCCCTGTTTGTTAGCAGGGCCCGCCAAAGAAATCAGAGCATCCTGCCCTGTGACAAAGTGCTTCACCTGCACCGCATCACCCACAGCATAGATGTCTGAAATGGAGGTTTCCATCCGGTCATTGACCACAATACTTCCCTTAATGCCCAGTTCTAACCCGGCATCTTTTGCAAGGGTGGTTTCGGGAGAAACACCAATGGCCAGGATTACCATATCCGCATGGAGAGGCTGTTCGTCTTTCAGTAGCACATCCACGCCGCCGCTCACTTCCGCAACCCCTTCCACGGTATGACCCAGTGCCAGCTTAACACCGTGCTTGCGCATTTCATTGTGTATAAAAGCAGCTATATCGGAATCAAAGGGATTCATAAGCTGTTTTGGACGCTGGACAATGGTGATCTCCATTCCCAGTTCACGCAGGTTTTCTGCCAGCTCCAACCCAATGAAGCCACCACCTGCCAGTACGGCAGACTTAGGATGGTTTATATTGATGTAATCTTTGATGCGGAAGGTGTCCTCCACGGTGCGCAGGGTGAACAGTTTATCAAGACCTAAGCCGGGAAGCCTGGGTTGGGTAGGCTTGGCACCGGGAGAAAGAATCAGCTTGTCATAGCTTTCCTCGAATTCCTCTCCGGTTTGCAGATTCTTGACGGAAACGGTCTTTTTGTCAGGATGGATAGCCGTGACCTCATGGCGTACCTTCATGTTCACACGGAACCGGGAGAAGAAGCTCTCCGGTGTCTGGAGGGTCAGATCTTCCGGATCGGTAATTACATCTCCGATATAGTAAGGCAGACCGCAGTTGGCATAGGAGATATACCCCGAGCGCTCAAAAACTACGATTTCTGCCTGCTCATTTAGTCTGCGAATACGGGCGGCAGCAGTAGCACCGCCTGCCACACCACCTACAATAACAACTTTCATATCAGCGTTCCACCTTTCCTGCATAAGCGGAAATTCCGCCTATGTTTTTCACATTGGTATAACCCATCTGCTGCAAAATAGCAGCTGCCTGACGGCTTCTTGCGCCGCTGAGACAATGAACAAAAATGGGGGTAGCTTTATTGTCAATCACGCCAGCCACTTTGTTAATGGACTGCAAAGGAATATTTTTACTGCCGGGGATATGCCCCTGCCGGTATTCGTCAGGGGTACGAACATCCAGCAGGACTGCGCCATCCGTAATGCTATATTCTTTGACACCCTGATTGATGTCAGGGCCTTTCAGGAAATCGAAGAATCCCATCTTTGCACCTCCTTACAGCATGGCGAGAATCTGAGCCTTAGGTCTGGCACCGGTGGCCTGATTTACGACTTTGCCGTTCTTCATAACCACCAGAGTGGGAATGCTCATCACACCAAACTGCATAGCCAGTTCCTGTTCCTCATCCACATTAATTTTAACAACCTTGATATCGGAGCGCTCCTCGGCAATTTTCTCTACCAGAGGAACTACCATGCGGCAAGGACCACACCAGGGAGCCCAAAAATCCATCAGGACGGGCTTGTCCGAGTTCAAAACCTCTTGATTGAAATTGTTTTTATTTACATTGATAGCAGACATATTTAAGTCCTCCTGTTTTCTTTTTTATGGCTTTAGTATATCCAGTAGTCGTTGCTTTTTCCGTGATTTTGTCACTTATCGCCGGCGACGGTTTCACCGGGCCAACTATTAATACCGCCGATTTCAACGATATTGGTGTAGCCCAGTTTTACCAGCTTTTCAGAGGCCTGCTTACTCCGATTACCGCTGCGGCAGTATACCAGAATCAACTGATCTTTATCCGGCAGCTCCGGAATGTCCTCTGTGCCGATGGATTCGTTGGCAATATTAATCGCACCTGGAATATGCTTTTCACTATATTCCTCAGCAGTCCGTACATCGAGGATGATGTATTCGGTTTCCTCCTCCAGCATTGTAACAGCTTCCTCCATGGTAATCTGTCGATAGGTTTTTTTGGCGGATTGTGTTGCACAACCGGACAAAAGCAGTAAAGCCATTAAAATAGGAATGATTCTTTTCATGTGAATACCTCCACATTTTGAAGATAGGGCAGCCGTTTCCAGCTGCCCTGTTTCCGATTTTTATGTTCTTGCCATGCCGTCTACGCTGAGTACAACACCTGTGATATAGGACGCTTCATCAGATGCCAGGAATACAAATGCATTGGCAATATCCTCCGGCTGACCCAGGCGGCGCAGGGGAATCTGATTGATGAGCGGATCAATTACCTCCTTGGGAACAGCCTTCATCATATCGGTCAAGGTAATCCCGGGAGCGACTGCATTCACTCGAATACCCTTCGGACCCAATTCCCGGGCAAGGGAAACCGTCAGGCCATTGACAGCAAATTTGGATGTGGGATATGCAAAGCCACTAGGCTGGCCGTAAATGCTAACCATTGAGGAGGTGGAGAGAATAACACCGTGACCTTTTGCAATCATGCACTCACTGGCGGCTTTTGTAGCATTGAACACGCCTTTTACATTCAGATCCATAACCTTGTCAAAGGTTTCCTCCGTATACTCGGTAAAGGGAGTGCTTTCGGATATACCGGCATTGTTCACCAGAATATCAATGCAACCGTATTTTGAGGCAGCTTCTCGGAAAGCATTGCGGACAGATTCCAAATTGGACAGGTTAGGACTGATTCCCGCAACTGTTGCATCAGGGTACTTTTCTTTCAGCTGCGCAACCGCTTTGTCAGCAGAACCTTGCGAGCTTGCGGTCAAGATTACCGTAGCCCCTTCCTTCAAAAATTTCTCTACGGTAGCGTAGCCAATGCCACGGCTGCCTCCGGTGATGATTGCAACTTTATCTTTCAGCCTCATAAGAATACCTCCTTGTATTTTGTATTTGTAGTATAACCTGTTTCGGAGGAACTCTCCGTGATAAAATCACATTTTTCCAAGAAGGAATGATAGAAAAATCATGCCCATGAATAAATAAAAAAGTCACAGTCACGCTCCGATTTGAACGCAGATAAGCATTCCCCCACTTCAAGTGTGTGGGGCACTAAGCGGTGGGTGAGTGGGATGCTTATGTCAGTGGGAGTTGAAAGCTCCCACTGACAGATCGCGAAGCGACTGCGTTCATGAGCAAGTAGCGAAGCGGATTGCGAATGTCCGCTTTACTTAAGTCAGGGGATTCGCAGCCAGATATTTTTTGCCACTTTCGTAAAAAATATCGAAACACACATAAAAACAACTGCTGTGAAAAGGCTTTAAATCAGTTGATTCATCAACAAGTCTATCATTTATAAAGTTGTAAAGTGGTGAAATGGTGGAAAGTCTTGTGTATCCAGCTGCTTCAGCAGCATATCCAAAATCAATTGGCTTCTGGCAGGCAATGTTAATGATCCAGGCTTTTTCTTCGTCTGTAATCTCAGCATTCCTGCCACGACCAGGGGAATTCCAGGAAAAGAAGAAGGAACAGGAAGCGGCAAAGCCTGATCCGGATGCTGATTATGTGGACGATGACGAGGACTATGGCCACAGTGAGGAATACGAGGACGATGATGTAGGCTTCATCGCTGATGATGAGGACAACGAACCCGTATAACAAAGAACAGGCATAATGCCTGGGGCAATCTTCGGATTGCCTTTACATAGTATCTGCTTTCAAAAATTAAAATATTTTATGTTTTTGAAAGCGATCTCTTGCATATACTATTAGCAGACGGTATAATAAGTACATCGAAGCAGTTTCAAAAAAATAAAAATCTTCGACTTTTGAAAGCGGGTGACGATATGAAAACAATTACAAGAGCAAAGTATCTCGACAGAATCATTGAACTGAATGGTACTCCTGACATCAAGATCATCACGGGCATTCGTCGATCCGGTAAGTCCAAGCTGATGCAGGCGTATATTGAGTATCTGAAAAGTAATTTTGAAAACATCAATATTATCTTTATTGACTTCATGGATTTGGCGTATGAAGAAATCAAGGAATACCATGCCTTACACGCCTATGTGGAAGAACATTATCAGGAAGGTAAAACGAACTACCTGTTTGTAGACGAGGTTCAGATGTGTCCCAAGTTTGAGTTGGCAATCAATAGCCTGTACTCTAAGGGAAAATACGACATCTATGTAACCGGCTCCAATGCTTTCCTGTTGAGTGCGGATCTGGCAACTCTGTTTACCGGACGATATATTGAAATTCATGTGTTTCCTTTCAGCTTCCAGGAATATTGCCAGTATTATGATGATGTTAGTGATAAAGATAAGCTCTTTGATGATTACGCTATCAAGGGCGGTTTAGCAGGTTCTTACGCTTACAGAACCGAAAAAGACAGAACAAACTATATCAAAGAGGTCTACGAAACGATTGTTACAAGGGATTTGGTGCAGAAATATGCACTCCCGGACACGTTGGTTTTACAACGTCTGAGCGAGTTTCTTATGGATAATATCAGCAACTTGACTTCTCCTAATAAGGTCAGTCAGCTGCTGACAGCAAATGAGACTCCAACCAATCATGTAACCGTCGGCAAGTACATTAAGTATTTGTGCAATGCTTTTGTATTTTATGATATTAAGAGATACGACATCCGAGGCAAGAAATACCTTGAAAGCTCTGAAAAGTTCTATCTTTGTGACAGTGGTATTCGATATGCAATACTGGGAAGCAGAAATATGGATTACGGCAGAGTATATGAAAACATCGTTTGCATCGAGCTTCTTCGCCGTGGATACGATGTCTATGTCGGCAAGCTCTATCAAAAGGAGATCGACTTTGTTGCTCAGAGAGGCAGCGAGAAGATTTATATTCAGGTCAGCGACAACATTTCCGGACAGGAAACATTTGAGAGAGAATGCTCTCCTCTGCTTCAGATCCGAGATGCTTATCCGAAAATGATTATTGCCAGAACCAAGCATCCAAAATATAGTTATGAAGGAATCGAAATCCACGACATAGCCGATTGGTTGCTACAAGAATAAACAAGGCGAAATATATCTCTTTTATCATTCCCTTGCCCTTATAAAGTATATTGCAGCTGATGATAAGCTTGACAAGATTCTTGAAAATCCGAAGGTGATTAAGACACCAGTGGTTAGAAATGGTAAGCAATCAACCCTGGGTTATCTGCCGGATGTTTGGAAAAACTGGAATTAGAGGATAAGAATATGGTGAAAAAAATTATGCGGGACCCATTGTTTCTCGCTCAGAAATCTACAGATGCAACGGAGGCAGACCAACAGGTAATTACAGATCTGCTTGATACATTAAGGGCAAATCTGGATCATTGTGTTGGAATGGCAGCCAATATGATTGGTGTAAAGAAAAATATCATTGTGGTGGCAGCAGGCCCATTTCAATTTGCTATGGTAAATCCAGTTATTACAAAGAAGACCGGAGCATTTATTATAAAGGTTTCCACCACCGGAATGCTGGTTCCCTTAAAAGCGGATTTGCGGTTTCCTATTTCCGGACAGTAGGGACACGGAACCCTGATTATTTAGTTAGTGCCGGAGCATCGTCCTTGCATGAAGCCATCAAACTATTCTGGACCTTCCGTGTTCCGTGGGATGGACATACACTGCAGGAACAGTAGCTGATTGTAAAAGGCATATGTCAAAAAACGTTATTGACATATGCCTTTTATAGAGCTAATATATAAGAAAAGCGAGAAAGGAGCAGTTTATGCCGAGACCAGTAAAATGCAGGAAAGTCTGCCATTTCCCGAATGTTTTAGAATTCTTTCCTGCAGATGATACTGAGAAAAAAGTACCCATTGTTCTGACGGTAGATGAGTACGAGACAATTCGTCTTTTGGACAAGAAAGGTTATAGTCAGGAACAGTGTGCAGAATCTATGCAGATCGCAAGAACAACCGTTCAACGAATTTACGAGATTGCCAGGAAGAAAATAGCAGATGCTCTAATTGACGGACATCCGCTCAGAATAGAAGGTGGGGATTTTAGAATCTGTGATGGTCAGAGCAGTAACTGCAACCTTGGAGGATGTTATAAGCAGGAGATATATCAAAAATATGCAGTGGAAAAAGGAGAAGGTATCATGAGAATAGCAGTAACATATGAAGATGGACAGATTTTCCAGCACTTTGGACACACAGAGACATTTAAGATCTACGATGTAGAGGAAGGAAAAGTGGTACATTCAGAAGTAGTAGATACGAATGGAAGCGGACATGGTGCATTGGCAGGAGTTCTTAATGCATTAAATGCAGATGTTTTGATCTGCGGCGGAATCGGAGGAGGTGCCCAGACTGCGTTAGCGGCAGCAGGCATTAAGCTTTTTGGCGGAGTTTCAGGAGATGCGGATAAAGCGGTAGAAGCTTTTATCAATGATACACTTGATTATAATCCGGATGTGAAGTGTTCTCATCATGAGCACAACCATGGGGAAGAACATACATGTGGCGAGCATGGATGTGGAAGCCATAGCTGTCATTAAGAAGAATAGAAAAAAATAATCGTACGAAAGGATGCGTCAAGGTAATGGAAGAATTATCGTGATACATCCTTTTGTATTATTTGATAAGATGGCAGATTACATTTTCAATATGGCAATTAAAACCTGTGAATGCGATATCGATCTCTATATGGATTGAGTATTTAGCTTTTCTTGCTTGTAGAAAGTGATGAACGGAAGGTATAATATTGTTAATGATCCAGAGATATTTATTTTGGAAACAGCTTAATCAATTTGGAGGTATAGAATGAAAGCACATAAGTATTGGTCATTCGGAGCGTTAATTACTATGATTGGAACTTTTTATACTGGATATAAAGGATCTAAATCAAGTCATAGGTATTTTGCGTGCAGCACTCTTATATGTATGATTATGTCCATATACACTGGACATAAAATGATTTCAGGTAATAAGAGAACAAGAAAACAGGTGGAAAATACAGAAGCGGAGGAATAGTAAATGTTAGAAATAGGAACCAAAGCACCGGATTTTGAATTGCCGGATCAGAATGGGGAAATGCATAAATTAAGTGATTATGCAGGAAAAAAGGTAATTTTATATTTTTACCCAAAGGATAACACGGCAGGCTGTACAAAGCAGGCATGTGGTTTTTCCGAGCGTTATCCTCAATTCACCGAGAAAGGAGCAGTTGTTCTTGGAGTGAGCAAGGATTCTGTAGCCTCTCACAAGAAATTTGAAGAAAAATATGGATTGGCATTTACACTTTTGGCAGATCCAGAGCGTAAGGTGATCGAAGTATATGATGTATGGAAAGAAAAGAAAAATTACGGAAAGGTTTCTATGGGTGTAGTAAGAACTACGTATCTTATTGATGAGCAAGGGATTATTATCAAAGCCAATGATAAAGTAAAGGCGGCAGATGATCCTGAAAACATGCTTAAGGAATTAAATTGATGAAGATTATATTGTCACCTGCAAAAAAGATGATTGCAGATACTGATAACATAGCACCGGTTGAACTGCCTGCCTTTATTGATAAGACAGCAGAGATATTGGGCTGGATGAAAAGCAAATCAAAAGAGGAACTGAAAGCTATCTGGAAATGTAATGACAAGATTGCAGAGCAGAACTTTAACAGATTGGAAACTATGGATCTTTATAACAGACTTACTCCGGCTGTTTTAGCATATGAAGGAATTGCATTTCAATATATGGCACCAGCTGTGTTTGAAATCCAGCAGTTTGAGTATCTGCAAAATCATTTAAGAATCCTGTCTGCGTTTTATGGCATTTTAAAACCACTGGATGGTGTGACTCCTTATCGCCTTGAAATGCAGGCAAAAGCTGAGATTGAAGAAACAACAAATCTATATGATTACTGGGGGGACCGGTTATATCATTCAGTAATTGATGACAGCAGGATTATCATTAATCTTGCATCAAAAGAATACTCAAAATGTATAGAAAAGTATCTGACACCACAGGACAGATATATTACGATTGTATTTTGTGAGTTATCCGGAGATAAATTGGTAACAAAAGGTACCTATGCCAAGATGGCTCGTGGTGAAATGGTCAGATTCATGGCAGAAAATAACATTGAAAATCTGGTGGAAATTCAGAAATTTGACAGATTTGGATATTCCTTTAGGTCTGATTTATCATCAGATTCAGAATATGTTTTTGAACGCAAAATACAATAGTTATTCAGATAAAGGATGCTCAGTTTGGCATTTTTTATAATAATGATAATTATTACTATTTTTGTTGACAACAGGATAATAGTGGTATATAATCCTTATTAAGAACTAATACTAATAAGGAGCATGAATGACAAGTAGGAGAAATACCATTTAAAAAGATCTTGTAAGAAATGCCGTATACGAAATGAGAATACACGTTACGGCAAATGAAGTTACATATTATGGAATGGCAATGTCTGTAAAAAGAATCTGTGAAGTGATTATGAGAAATGAAAAATCAATACTTCCGGTATCGCACATGATTCATGGCGTATATGATATTGACGGAGTATCGTTAAGTATGCCAGTTATTGTAGGTGTTGATGGTATTGAGTCTAATATACCTATTAATTTAAGTGGTGAGGAAGCATTAAAGCTTAAGAAATCTGCAGATTCTTTGAAAAAGATTATAGAGACAATTGAACTATAAATTATACACATGGAAGGAGATAAAAGCATGGAAGTAAAGTATTATATATGTAAGCATTGTGGAAACATTGTTGAAAAGGTAAAGGATAAAGGTGTTCCTGTAATTTGTTGCGGAGAACCTATGCAGGAATTAAAAGCCGGAGTGACAGATGCGGCTGTTGAGAAGCACGTGCCTGTATATACAGTGGAAGGCAATTATGTTCATGTCGTGGTCGGAGAGACAAAACATCCAATGCTTGAAGAACATTTCATTGAGTGGATTACATTAAATACCAATCAGGGAATATACAGAAAACAGTTAAGTCCAGGGCAGGAGCCGATAGCAGATTTTTGTCTTTGCGATGGTGAACAGGTAGAAGAAGTATATGCATATTGTAACCTGCATGGATTATGGAAATGCTAAAAGCATTTATACATATTAAGATTTAAGAACAACACAAATATAACCGTAATATAGGCTGTGTATTAATGTATTTACAAGGAGGAACAACAAATGAAATATGTATGTGATGTTTGCGGATGGGAATACGATGAGGAGAAGGGATATCCAGAAGGTGGTATTGCACCTGGTACAAAGTGGGAGGATGTTCCGGGAGATTTTGAATGTCCGTTATGTTCTGTAGGCAAAGACCAGTTTTCAAAGGCTGAATAAAAATGAAAGCAGGACTAATGGATGTATGAAATGAAACCAGAATATAATATTGGAATAAATATGATAGAATTGACATAATATTGGAAAATCTTCGTGATTATACAGTAAAACACTTTACTGATGAAGAGCAGTATATGGAATCTATTAATTATAAGAAGTTATTTACACGGAAAGTTCAACATCTGAAATTTATACACAAACTTGATGAATTTATAGAACATCATAATGATGAGATAGAAGATCAAGATGAACAGATTATGGTTATATGTGTAGAGTCTGCGGAGAGACTATGAGAAAATCTCTGTAAATTAGATTCTTCTATGATAATGAAGGGTGAGAAGCTTACAAATCAGGCTTTTCACCCTTGTTTTATATATAACAGTTACTGATAGGCATGTCAAGAGCAGGCGGCTGGCCGCCTGTCTTAGATTATGTTTTTACTTATTCTGGAAGTCGTCCTTCGTACATGATACTCAACTCCCCATAGACCTGGCCCCAGTCCCGGATGGTAGTTGTCCATTTCTTAATAGCCTCGAAAGTGGCCAGATATAAGGCTTTTAACAGCGCTGTATCACTTGGAAATACGCTTCTCTGACGATTCAGTTTCCGGTATGTGGAGTTCAGTGATTCTATCGCATTTGTTGTATAAATGACCTTCCGGACAGTGGTTGAAAACTTAAAAATTGGAGAAACAGCATCCCAGTTGTCCTTCCAGCGTTTCATGGAATTCGGATATTTCGGACTCCATTTTTCTGTCACACGGTCTAAAGCAGCCTGATCCTTCTGCTCATCAGCAGCCTGATAGATGGTTTTTAAATCTGAGAGGATAGGGGAATGTGCAGCATGTTTCCGTATTACTCCCATTTTGTTACCAATTACTATCCTTTTGCTACCATTCTGCCTCTTTTTTTCAGAATTGACCTGTGCTAATATTATCATAGACAGATGCGACATGCGCTACAAACTTACATTTCATTTGTTTCTCTTTTGCAAAAGAATACGGACAAAATATAAAGCGTCTGCTCATTGCCGGAATGGTGATGAGTATGGCGTTTTTTTGATGCCGAAAACCGGGTGACGACCTGAAAAGAAACACAAAATGATTCGTGGAATGAACGCAGCGAGAATACGGAACGGGCAGTGATCATAGAAAAAATCCAGAAGCGCTTTTATAAAGAGCGCGTGAAAATTCGTACACCATATATTATCTGCAATGATATAATGTATAATACATGGGAGAATATTGCAGAGAGTGATTCAGAATGTTTTCGGCGTTGTATTTGCATTTGTATTTTGTGCTATGTTTTATTTGTTTACGTCGAACAAAAAGGAAACCGGTGTGACCGCAGATGAAGAGTGAGGTGGATTGGAAAGAAAGTAAGTGGTACACGATGTCCGGTGGTCAGAAATGTATTGACTGGAAAAAACATTGAAATCAAAATTTACGGAGAAGACTATGATACGAGAAATTGAGAACAGAAGAAGTATAAGAAAATATAGATCCGATGAGATTGACAGGAAGCTGATCGAAGAGATCATATATAGTGCTACTCTTGCGCCATCAGCCAAAAACCGACAGCCATGGAAATTTATCGTATATCAGGGAGAAGCGAAAGATAAACTGGTTGAGGTTATGCGCCATGGTATAAATTCAGAAAAAATCACACATGAACTTATGCCGGAATGGGCATTTGCAATCCCCGATGCTGAAAATACAGTCAGAATCATGCAGGAGGCGCCGTGCCTTATAGCAGTGCTTAATACAAATCAATATACACCATTTGCAAGCATCGAGAGAGAAAAACGGATCGTAGAAATTTGCGATTCGCTGTCGATCGGTGCGGCTGTTGAGAATATGATATTGACAGCGACCGGATATGGATTAGGTACATTATGGATTGCCAATACCTGCTTTGCCTATAATGAGCTGATAGAATTTATCGGAACAGACAACCAGCTGACAGGAATTGTTGCTGTTGGAGCTGCAAATGAAGCTCCGCCGAAAAGGCCACGAAAAGCATTAAGAGATGTTGTCGAGTATAGATAAAGAAATCTTAGAGAGATTTTAAACTGCCAAACAACGAAGAGATAAAATTCATATTGGAGATGATCAGCTTTGAAGAAAGCATATGAGCAGGAAATAGAAATGTGAACCCGGGTTTTTGAGGAATGTATACCGGTGGATCTGAGAAATCTGGATTTAAAGGTGGAACCCATGTCGTTTGATGGAGTGATCCTGTCCAATGTTCTGGATGTAATGCCGAAGGACATATCAACAACCGTGATCGATGATCTGGAACGGGTGCTGAAGCCCGGCGGATATTGGTTTATTAAGATGAATCCGTACTATTCAAAAGAAGAGCTTGAAAGCTTTGAATATAAAAATGCGGGTAATAATATTTATGAAAAAGATCATATTATGAGATTAAGACAGGCAACTACAAACTATTGGAAAGAAAAATTTGCACGTTTTGGGAAAGAGATCATATATTTGGAATTCGAATACCCGTGGCAGGAGGGAATGAACCGTCTGTTTGTTTACCAGAGCTAAAGGTGCCAGAAGATTCGCAGCAAGAAGCCGGATACTGAAAGAGATTGTCCGGCTTCTTTTACGAGGTGCGCCAGACGGCGCACTTTGCAGATGGATATAAATTTCTGGAAGAACGTTTTATTTCTCACGGCAATATTCCCGGATCATTTCCAGAAAATCCCTCGCATGCTGCGGCAGATACCGGTTTTTCCGATAGGCGGCGATGGTAGTTGTGAGGGCCGGTTTATGGCCGACGGAAAAGCAGAGGGCGCGGTTTCCGGTGTACTGGTTTTCATGGTGGAAATAGCTCTCCGGGGCGAAGGCAGCGCCGACGCCGTCCATAGCCAGATGGATCGACATGGAGGAGTTTCTCGTGTGGAGAGAGACCGGTGGATTGATGTTGTACTCTTTAAAGAGATCCAGAGCAATGCCGCCGGTGTTCTGGTCCGGGTAGAGGAGAATGAAGTTTTCCTCTTTTAATAGGGAAAGATCTAACCACGGGTAGCGGAAGCCGGGGCGTGTGATGGCTTTTGCGGCGAGAGGATGGTTTTCATGCAGGACCAGAACAATCTCCTCAGAGCGCAGGATCTGGTAGTCCATGGTCTCGGGAAATTCATGGATATTGTAAAGAGTCAGGTCGATGGATGAGGTCTCCAGACTGTTCTCCGCAATGAAATTTACAGCTTCCATGATATTTAAGGTCACATAGGGGTATCGTTTATGAAACGGCGCTAACATCGGTTCGATCAGCGTGCTGCCCATCATGATCGGCACGGCGATGTTTAAACGGCCGCGCTGGCGGTGAGCGATATCGTCGTATTCCTGCATCCACTCATCGCCGCAGGCAACGATCTGTTCGGCGTAGTGGAGGTAGCGTTCACCCATGTAGGTTGGGTAGTAGCGGTTTTCGTGGCGGCTGAACAGCGGAGCGCCGAGACGTTCTTCCAGGTTCTTTAAGTACTTGCTCAGGGACGGCTGGGAGATATAAAGGGATTCGGCGGCTTTGCCGATGCTCTGGTGGCGGGCAATCGCCAGGATATAGCGGGCTTCTTTTAATTCCATACAGGGCCTCCTCATAGCTTTACTGCATAAAAATTATAGATAATATGTATTTGACGTATAGTATATCACTTTTTATAATGAATGTAAAATATAAGTGTAATTGATGAAAAAACAAATATTTATAAGGAATACTAATTGAAATTCATTACGCACAGTTAAGAAAGGGGCAAACCAATGAAAAAGAGCAGTGCATGGTGCATGCTGGTTCCGGGACTGGTGATCTTATTTCTGTTCCTGATGATCCCGCTGCTTCGCGTTCTGGTTCCGAGTGTGTTTACGGGAGATTACCCGTTCAGTGCATACGTGGACTTTTTTAAGGACGAATATTACAGAAAGATCTTTTTGAGAACCGTGAAGATCGCGGTCATCACGACGTTTGTCTGTATGGTGGGCGGAATCCCGACGGCGTATTTCATCAGCCGCTGTGATAAGAAATGGAGAGGTCTTCTCCTCTCTGCATCGATCTTCCCGATGATGACGAACTCCGTTATCCGAAGCTTTGCATGGATCAACATTCTCGGCAGCAACGGGATCATCAACAAGGCCATGATCGCTATGGGACTGATCGGGAAACCGATGAAGCTTTTATACACCGACTTTTCTATCATCATTGGTTCTGTCTACCTGTTCCTTCCGTTAATGATCGTGACAGTTGCCGGTGTTATGGAAAATATTGACGATGATATGATGGAGGCGGCACAGAGCCTCGGAGCTTCAAGAACGGAAGCGTTCATGAAAGTCATTTTCCCGATGAGTCTTCCTGGAATCATCGTCGGCGGTATTCTGGTATTTACCGGAACCCTGACAGCTTACACGACGCCGCAGTTATTAGGAGGCAACAGCAACATGGTAATGGCGACATTGATCTACCAGAGAGCGATGTCTGTCAGTGACTGGACCGGCGCGTCCGTGATCGCCCTCATCATGATCGTTGTAACTCTGGTTGTGATCAAAGGATTTAACGCTCTGGCCGCACGGCTGGATCGCAGAGGAGAAGATTATGCGTAAAAATAAAGTGCTGACCATCTGGGCAGCGATCGTATTTGCATTTTTGATGATCCCGTTACTGATCATCACCGTAACGGCGTTCGGCGGCGGAAGCGCCATCACATTCCCGATCGAGTCATTCTCGACGAAATGGTTTGCGAACGTATTCGCGTTAAAGTCTTTCCGCAGATCATTTCTGACCAGCCTTGAGGTTGCACTCCTTGCGACCTGCATCTCTCTTCTGGTCGGAATCCCGGCGGCTTATGCGCTGGCGAGATCCGGTTTAAAAGGAAAGCAGTTATTAAAGTCCATCTTTCTTTCCCCGACCATCGTTCCGGGAATTGTAATCGGCTTTATTATGTACCAGTGCCTGATCCTGACACTCAGGATCCCGGTATTTGCGGGACTTCTGGCAGGACACTTTATGGTAACACTGCCGTATGTGATCCGCGTAGTCGGCTCCGCAATGGAACAGTTCGACTTTTCCATCGAGGAGGCGGCATGGAGCCTCGGATGTCCGAAGGGAGCGGCGTTTTTCAAAGTCGTTCTCCCGAACGTGACTTCCGGAATCTCTTCCGCGTTCATGTTGGCGTTCATCAATTCCTTCAACAACATTCCGGTGTCCATGTTCTTATCCGGACCGGGCGTTTCGACATTCCCGTCGACACTGATGAACTATATTGAATACAACTATGATCCGACCGTATCGGCGGTTTCCGTGCTTTTAATGGCAGCTACCGTGATCATCATGGTGATCGTAGACCGCACACTGGGTATCGCAGCCCTGGCAAAATAAGGAGAATATGACCATGGCTTTTATGAGTTTAAATGGAATCGACGTAAGTTACGATAAAAAGAAACAGATCTTAAAGGGATTAAATCTTGAGGTCGAGGAAGGTGAGCTCGTTTCCCTTCTCGGACCGAGCGGATGCGGTAAATCCACAACGCTGCGCGTGGTTGCCGGATTTATCGACCCACAGGGCGGCACCTTCACACTGGACGGTGAGGACATGACGAAGGTTCCGGTCCACAAGCGCCAGTTCGGCCTGGTATTCCAGAGCTACGCTCTGTTCCCGCATCTGAGTGTTTACGACAACGTGGCATTCGGACTCAGAACGAGAAAGATGGACAAGGACGTGATCGATAAGAAGGTCAAAGAGATCCTTGAGGTCTGCGGTCTGACCGAGCTTGCAGACCGTTTCCCGAAGCAGATGTCCGGCGGACAGCGCCAGCGAGTTGCCCTCGCGAGAGCGCTTGTCATCGAGCCGAAGTTACTGCTCTTAGATGAGCCGTTATCCAACCTTGACGCGAAATTAAGACTTTCCATGCGTGTTGAGATCAAACGTCTTCAGAAGCGCCTTGGAATCACCACATTATTTGTCACCCATGACCAGGAGGAATGTTTCTCTATCTCCGATAAAGTTGCCGTTATGAACGGCGGCGTGATCGAGCAGTTCGACACACCGGAGAACATCTACAAGAGACCGGCGACCGAGTTCGTCGCAAGATTCATCGGTTTCGAGAACTTCCTGGAGCTTGCGAAAAAGCAGGACGGCGTCTACACAGCGCCGGACGGAAGTGAGTTCTTAACTTCCATGGATCTTGACTGTGAAAACTTTGCAGGAACGATCCGGCCGGACGATATCTGCCTGGCGGATGAGATCCAGACAGAGAATGTTTTAAGCGGAACGATCGGCGTCCGCACCTTCCTCGGAAAGAGCTACCAGTACGAGGTCGAGACTTCAGCCGGAGTCTTAAAGGTCAATATGGGTACCGACCATGTTTACAAAGAGGGCGAAAAGATCCGCCTGTATCTCCCGAAGGACAAGCTGATCCTGGTGAGAAAATAAAAATTTAACTTAGTGAACCATCGCGCGGGCAGAGATCCTGTCAACGCGAAGAAATATTATCTCAAAAAGAGAGAAAGAGGAGAAAAAAATCATGAAGAAAACAGCAGCAGTTGTACTTTGCGCAGCAATGATGCTTACCGCCTGCGGCGGCGCATCCACAACAGAGACCACAGCAGCAGGAAGCCAGGCAGCAGGTTCTGAGACCACAGCTTCCGCAGAAGAGACAAAGGCAGCTTCCGGAGACGCACAGAAGCTCGTATTATCCACATATGGCCTCAGCGAGGACATTTCCGAGGAAGAGGTTTACACACCGTTTGAGAACGAATTCAACTGTGAGATCGTTACTGAGACAGGCGGCACAAACGACCGTTATACAAAGTTAGCGGCAGACCCGAACTCCACCATCGACGTGATCGAACTCTCCCAGGCTATGACAGCGAAGGGCGCTGACGAGGGACTTTTCGATACGATCGATTTAAGCAAGATCCCGAACGCTGAGAAGTTAATTCCGGCTGCAAAAGAGCTTGCAGAGGCTGGTCAGGGTGTTCCGTACACCATCAACAGCATCGGTATCATCTACAACCCGGAGCTTACAGGATTTGAGCTCACAAGCTTTGACGACCTTTGGGACGAGCGCCTTGCAGGCATGGTTTCCATTCCGGAGATCACAACAACATTCGGACCGGCTATGGTTTATGTTGCAAGTGACCATGCAGGCGTTGATGTGACAACTGATAACGGCGAGGCAGCTTTCAAGGCACTTGCTGACTTAAAGCCGAACCTTGTTAAGACATACACAAAGTCTTCCGACCTGATCAACATGTTCACTTCCGGTGAGGTTGCAGCAGCTGTTGTCGGCGACTTCGGTGTTCCGACAATCGTAGCAGCAAATCCGACACTTGTTTATGTAACACCGGACGGAGCTTATGCAAACTTCAACACCATCAATGTTACAAAGAACTGCGCAAACAAAGAGCTCGCTTATGAGTACATCAACTACCGCATCAGCGAAGAGCTCCAGACAAAGACAGGTAAGGCATTAAACGAAGCTCCGACCAACATGGATGTTACATTCACTGAGGAAGAGTCCCAGAACATGACTTACGGCGATGCAGCTGAGAAGGTTAAAGTTGTTGACTACGCTTTCGTAAACCCGATCTTAAATAACTGGATCGACCAGTGGAACAGAACGATCAACAACTAATAATGAGGAAATTTATATGAGACCCGATTTTATTCTGAAAAATGTCATGGTCTATCAGACCTTCAGACAGTGCTTTGAAAAACGGGATGTGGCAGTTGCAGGGGAAAAGTTTTATTGCATTTCCCCTGCAATTTCATATCCGGGAGTTGAGGAGCGGGACGGCAAAGGCAGATACATGCTGCCAGGTCTGGTGGATATCCATATGCACATCGAGAGCTCGATGACGTATCCGGGCGAATTTTCCAGGATCACGCTTCCATATGGAGTGACAACGGTGGTTGCCGATGCCCACGAGATGGCGAATGTGTTCGGCATGGACGGCATCCGTGCTTTTATGGCGCAGAAGACGAAGCAGGACATTTTCTGGGCGATCCCGTCCAGTGTACCAGCGACAAATGAGAAGTTAGAGACAGCCGGGGCGGCCCTTGGTGTAAAGGAAATTTCTGAGATGGCATCCTTAGATGGAGTTCTCTGCCTTGGAGAGATCATGAACTATAAGGATCTCTCAGCGGAAGGCGAGAGCCGGACGAGGGACCTCATCGATGTGTGCCGGAACGCAGGAAAGAATCTAAGGATCGAGGGACACTGCCCGGGACTTACGGGGGCAGATCTTAACCGCTTTATCTATGAAGGTGTTGATGCGGACCACACCCAGCAGACACCGCAATCGGTGATGGAGAAGACGGAGCTTGGGATGTTTCTGGAGCTGCAGTTCAAATCCCTGACACCGGAGGTCGTGAAGACCGTCTGCGATCATGAACTCTATGAGAATGTGGCGCTGGTGACGGATGACACGATGGCAGATAAGCTTCTGACCGGACATCTCAATAAGATCATCGAGACGGCTGTGAAGGCGGGGATGCCGATGGAGAAGGCGATCTACTGCGCGACCTGGACACCGTCGCGGCGGATGCATCTGGATGACAGAGGGATGATCGCGCCGGGAAAGATCGCAGACTTTATGCTGCTTGACAGTCTGGACGGGATCGAGCCGGTGGTGGTTTATAAGAAGGGCGAGTGTGTGTACTGCAAGGACGAGGAGGCGTGCGGTGCGGCAGAAGCTGCGGCATGCAGTTTCCCTGATCCGTTCTACCACACGATCAACTGCCGTCCGGCGGAGATCTCCGACTTTGTGTTAAAGGCGGAAGATCCAGACGCGAAATGGGCGGAAGTCAATGTCATGAAGATCGGCACCTTCGGAACGGCTACCACGCCGGTGAAGCGCAGAGTCGAGGTGAAGGACGGTGTGCTTGACTGGAAGTCGGCGGGACTTTCCCTCGCAGTCGTTTTCGAGCGATACGGCAAGAATGGAAATATCGGGTATGGATTTGTGGAAGGAGCGCTGACGAAACCGGGCGCTGTGGCCACCACGTGGTCCCACGACAGCCACAACCTGTTTGTCCTGGGAACAGATGAGAACGATATGAAACTGGCCCAGAGACGCGTTCTGAAGCTTCAGGGGGCATATGTGGTGTTCTCTGAAGGAAGATCCCTGGCAGAGGCGAGACTTACAATCGGCGGCATCGTTTCGGATCAGCCGATCGAGGTCCTCGGACAGGAACTGAAAGAAGTCCGGGCGGCGATGGAAGGTCTCGGATATGTGAACAACAACGTGATCATGTCCATGTCCACGCTTTGTCTGCCGGTTTCACCGAAGTTAAAGCTCACGGATCACGGGCTTTTGACGGTGCCGGGGCAGGAACATGTGCCGTTGGTTGAGAAGTACGGGAAGTAGTTTTACGGCCCGCCGCCGGTTTTCTCCCCGGATAGTGGAAGAGCCGGATCAGATCGAAATTATGAAGGATGAAATTAGAACGATGAAGAAGATTATCAAAAACGGCATTGTTGTGACGATGAACGCGGCAGGTGATGTCTGGGATCATGGTTATGTAATGTTTGAGGATACGAAGATCCTGGCAGCAGGTCCGGAAGATGAGCTTGAGAAAACGCTTCAGGAGCTTACTGCGCAGGGGATCTTAAAAGCTGGCGAGACCTTCGAGGAGATCGACGCGAAGCGCGCTATCGTGATCCCAGGCCTCGTAAACACCCATTGCCACCTCGGCATGATCCCGTTCCGCGGTCTCGGGGACGACTGCAAGGACCGCCTGCGGGTGTTCCTGCTCCCGATGGAGAACCAGGCTATGGACGCGGAGATGGCCAGGCTTTCCACGAGATACGCCATCGGCGAGCTGCTGCTTTCCGGCGTGACGACAGTGCTTGACATGTACTATTTCGAGGAAGTCGTGGCGAAGGTCATGGACGAGATGGGGATCCGCGGAATCGCCGGTGAGACGGTGATGGAAAAGGATTCCTGTGACAGTAAGAACGCGGATGAGGCCATCAGGCGGGGAATCGCTCTGATCGAAGCATACAAAGATCACCCGCGCGTTTCCGGAGCGATCACGCCCCACGGAACGACGACCTGCAGCCCGGAGACCTTAAAGAGGGCCTATGAGGAGGATGTAAAGGCGGGAACTGTATTTACGCTCCATGTGGCGGAGATGGACTACGAGATGACCCAGTTAAGGGAACAGTATAACATGACGCCCATCGAGTTTATGGAGCATATCGGAGTCCTCGGACCGAATACGCTGGCGGCCCACAGCATCCGCACGACGGAACATGATGTGGAGATCCTAGCGAAGCATGGCGCGTCCGTGGCCCACTGCATCGCCTCCAACACGAAGGCCGCAAAGGGCGTAGCCCCGGTGTCACTGATGCATAAGCACGGCATGTCCGTCGGCTTCGGCACCGACGGTCCGGCGAGCGGAAATACGTTAGACCTGTTCATCCAGATGCGGATGTGTGAGAACTTCCACAAAAATGAGCTCCGTGACCGCAGCGCATTTCCGGCAAAGGAGGTGGTCTCCATGGCGACCATCGAGGGAGCAAGAGCGTTAGGACTCGGTGACATCACCGGTTCCATCGAGCCCGGAAAACAGGCGGATCTCGTCCTCGTAGAGACCGACTCCCCGAATATGTTTCCGGTATACGACCCGTATTCGGCACTTGTGTACAGCGCGATTGCATCGAATGTGAGAGATGTTTATGTTGCGGGTGAGTGCCTCGTAAAAGAAAAGAAGCTTGTCCGTGAGGACTTCGCGAAGATCAGGAATGACCTTCGGGAGAAGATGGAGCGGACGGCGTTTAAGGATATGAAGAATCTGGTGTAGAAGACAAATATCTTGACGGAAACTGTAAAAGTACATATAATTCTGAATATAGGACAAGGGGATAGCTTGAGGAAGAGTTATCTCCTTTTTTTAAAATTTAGAGAGAAAAATACACAGACAGAAGTTCCTGTCAGGCAGCTGGGAGAAAAATAATGAGGATGTTCAGGATAAAAATGACGGCGGCGAGGACAAACCCGCAGCAGATCCGCGAGGTGCGGATCGATTCGGAAAAAACGGTGGGAGAACTTCTGGAACTTGTCCGTATTGTATATGAATATGGGGATGTAAGAGGAAGTCTGTTAAATGAGGCGGGAGCCAGCCAGTCCCCGGAGACAAAGCTTAAGGACCGGATCCACGTCAGAGATCTCCTGACCGTAAATTATACGGACAAATCGATCACACCGATTTATCTGGAAGTCCTTGAGGAGTTTGATGGATCCGGGGAGACAGCCCCGATTCTCGAAAGATACAGGACAATTCCAAGGCGGACAAGAAAGACGGCATTTGGTTATCCTGCGTTTGCGCCTGAAGAGGCGGAGCGCTTTCAAAAATATCTGAATAAGGAGATCAGTAAGGTATTCGCCCCGGAACTTGTGGTGCCGGACTTTGCCTGGGAAATTGCGACACCGTGGCAATCATTGCTGGATTCCGGCACGGCTGCGGATCTGAAAATATTAATAAAAGAAAACAAGCTTCCTGTCAATGTCTACCTGAGAAAAGCTGAGCTGGAAAAGGGAATCATAAAAGAAGCCGGAAAATCAGATTTCTGGGAAAATATCATGCAGACAATGGGAATCACTGAGTATTTTCAGGTCAAAGAGCTCTGCATTCAGGGCAGTAAATTTGTAAATGGAGACGCGGTGGATACAACATTCCCGGTTTTAAGCAGGAACCGTCTTGTTGATGAGAATTACTGGTATCGCACGATACTGGCAAAAGAATTCATGGAATTTTTTGAAAACTGGCTGGGGAGCGGAAAAGAAAGAGAATACATAAAGGACCATGCGGAGCAGACCTGCTTTTTGGCAGCATGCAGGCTTTACGGCTTTGCGGACCGGGAGCTGGTGACTGAATTTTATAAGATCATGTGTCCGGAGCAAAATGCGGCAGAGCGGGTAGGAACTTTCTGGAAACAGGCGATGCAGTGCGCACTCCAGTATAATATCAAAAAGATAGTGGGGATGGAAGTCTACTATGATTCGCAGAGTGTTTCCTCCAATTCTGTAAAGCTGTTATATCGGTCATTTCTTACGTCAGACCGGTTCCATTATGTTCCGACAAAGGCGGAGATCGAGGATATCGCAATTTCCGGCATCGGTTTTTCAGAAAAAGACAGGGAAGCGCTGATAGACATGATGGAGAGAAAATACCGCTGTGAGAGAACGAACGGAAGATTTATAGTTGGGGAACTTGAAAAAGCGATACATACAGGAATTCCGGTGGGAGAGCTTACCGGATATCTTCAGAAGGTATTATTATCGGGCAGAAGATCCTCATACCTTGGCGATATCATGGAGATTCTTGAACGTGCGCAGCGGACGGTGAGGAAAATACCACTGGGAGGATATACGGAGACGGAGATCAACCGTGCGGTGACAAAGAAAAAAGTAGTACGGGTCGAAAAGAAGATATATCCGAATGACCCGTGTCCGTGCGGTTCCGGAAAGAAATACAAGAATTGCTGTGGAAGAAGGTGAGAGGCGTGGGGACAAAGAATGAGATAGTTTACGATCTCAGACATTTTGAGAGAGATTTCAATGGGACAGAGCAGGTCAATGGTCTGGAGCTGGCTCTGGCGGAGCCTAAAAAAGATATCAGGATTAAGATGCTGGCAAACGAGCAGAGGGAGGCTGGGATTCCTTATGTGTCAGGGGATAAGATCTTTTCACTGAGGGCAGTCTGGAAGAATGATTCCAATACGCAGAGCGCGTTATGCAACGTGTACGTGGACGAAACACACGGGGAATGGATCTCGGCAAACTGCAGCTGCTCAGAATTTAATAGGAACAGATATTGCTGCCATCATGTCACCGCGCTTCTCTCCCAATATCTGATGGATCATTGGGGAACGGAAATTTTCCGGGGAACAAAAATCGAAAAGAAGCTGGCGGAGCAGGCCGGAGTACCGGATCCATTTGTTCCGGGAGTTCTGAGAAAAACGGATCAGGATCTTCTTGAAATGTTGAACATGCCCCAGGTCGGGAATATGGATCCGCTGGCGGAACTTGCGACAAACACGGAACTTCATATGGAATGCCATCTGGCGAAAGAAAAGGGTGGTGTCTCCCTGGAGCTGAAGATCGGAAGTAAGAGAAGGTATGTGGTAAAAAGCATGCTGGAATTGTTTAGATCCTGCGATGAGGGAAGAGTGTACCAGATCGGAAAGACAGACTGTCTTTCATCGCTTGACCAGTTTGACATGGATGGGCGGAGAGCGATGGAGCTTCTGCTGGGACAGTACCGTCATAAAAAGAGCACACCATATTTCTCAACTATGTTTCTGCGCACGAGTGGCAGTTACAATGAGAGATATGTTTATCTGGAAGGACGCGATCTTGACGCATGGATGGAAAATGTGGGAGAGATTCCATGCTATGTCGGAGATGATCAGGTAAGAATCAGACTTGATGGTGCGGGACCGGAGATTTCCATGGAGAGGCAGCCATATGGAATGCTTTTAAAGACGAAAAGCTTTTTTATCCTTGCTAAGACGGAAGACTGGATCTATTTTCAGACAGGAGACCGGGTCAGCCGTACCAGGAATCAGCAGGGTGGACGTCTGGGAGAAATTTTGGAGTTATTGTCTGGAAAGTCGGAATTTTATATCAGAAATAAAGAACTCCCCCTGTTTTTTGGGCAGGTGCTTCCGGCAATCGAGGATCAGACAGAGATCCAGACAACGGGATTTGCGCTGGATGAGTATCGTCCGGAGATCCCGAAAGTATCGATCTATCTTGATATCTCTCAGGATGAGATCATCTCCTGCCAGGTAAAATGCAGGTATGACAGAAGCGGGAAAGAATATCTTCTTTATGATGAGACAGACCGTTCCGTGAGAAACAACGGATTTGAGGAAGAGTTGCGGAGAGTGACCGGAAAATATTTCAATGCCTATGATGAGACCAACAAGTCAATGTGCCTCTCCGGCGGTCCGGAGGAGCTGTATCATTTTCTGACAGAGAGTGTGACGGAGTTAGGAAAATCCGGGGAAGTATTTATTTCGGACGCGCTTCAGAAACTGAAGGTGCGGAAGCTGCCATCGGTGGATATCGGAATCCGCATGGATACAGGTCTTCTTTATATGTCGATTCAGGCGCCGGATATGACAAAGGATGAGCTTGCGGAGATCCTGTCGTTATATTCAAATAAAAAGAAATTTTTCCGCCTGAAAAATGGCAGCTTTATGACAACAGATCCGGAAAAACAGAAGGAGTGGGCGGTTCTTGCTGAGACCTTTTTACAGTATGGAAAGAAAGATCCGGCGAGTATGGAGATTCCGGCGTTCCGGGCACTTTATCTGGACGAGATGCTGAAGAACCGGGATGGGATTATCCTTGAGGAGAATCGGAAGTACAAAGAGCTGCTCTTTAATATGGATACAGCAAAAGAGGCAAATGATGAGGTCCCGGAATCCTTGAGGGGAATCCTGCGCCCGTATCAGGCGGATGGATTCCGGTGGATGAAGACGTTAAAACGATGCGGCTTCTGCGGAATCCTTGCGGATGACATGGGACTTGGAAAGACTCTTCAGATGCTGACGTTCCTGCTATCTGAGAAAGAGGAAGGAAAGACAGGAGATGAACTGCGGACGTTGATCGTTACTCCGGCTTCTCTTGTATACAACTGGAAAAAAGAGATCGGCCAGTTTGTGCCGGAGCTTTCCTGCAAGGTGATTACAGGAAATGCGGCAGAGCGGCAGGAAATGATCCAGAATGAGGAAGATAGGGATATCTGGATCACATCCTATGACCTTCTGAAACGCGATATTGCATGCTACGAGAATATCCGGTTCGCAAATCAGGTGATCGATGAAGCGCAGTACATCAAAAACCATGGTACCCAGGCGGCAAAGAGTGTGCGTCTGATCCAGAGTGGATTCCGGATGGCGCTGACGGGAACTCCGATGGAAAACCGTCTCAGTGAGCTTTGGAGTATTTTCGATTTCCTGATGCCAGGCTTCCTTTATGGATACCAAGGCTTCCGGGAGAAATTTGAAGAAGCGATCATGAATGACAGAGATGAAGAAGTGAGTGCGAGATTGCGCAGCATGGTACATCCGTTTATTCTTCGCCGACTGAAAAAGGATGTGCTCACGGAGCTTCCGGACAAGATTGAAAAGACGGTAACGATTGAGCTTGAAGGAGAGCAGAGAAAGCTGTATGACGCATACGCAAAGCGGCTGAAACTGTATCTGGAAAAGCAGAGCAAAGAGGAATTTAAACAGAGCAAGCTGGAAGTATTGAAGGAACTCACAAGACTGCGCCAGCTTTGCTGCGGTCCGGAGTTATTTCTGGAAAACTATCACGGTGAAAACGCGAAGATGGATGCCTGTGTGGAACTTGTGAGACAGGCAGTCGACGGTGGACATAAGGTGCTTCTGTTCTCCCAGTTTACGAGTGTGTTGGATGAAATTGAAAAGGCGCTTGCGAAAGAGAAAATCGAGGATCACCGAATTGATGGAAGCGTGTCGAAGGAGCAGAGGATCCGGCTTGTGGATTCCTTTGAGACGGACGATGTTCCTGTGTTCTGTATTTCCTTGAAAGCTGGTGGTACAGGACTGAACCTGACGGCGGCAGATATCGTGATCCACTACGATCCATGGTGGAATGTTGCTGCGCAGAATCAGGCAACAGACCGTGCGCACCGGATCGGTCAGAGGAACACGGTGACGGTCTATGACCTGATCGCGGAGAACACGATCGAGGAGCAGATTAAAAAGCTTCAGGAGAGCAAGAGTGCTCTTGCGGAGGAGATCTTGTCTGGAGAAGGAATCCAGAGTATTGTACTGGATCGGGATGAGATTTTGAAGATGCTGTAAAAGTGTATTGCCGCTTCAGATAAGCTGGGGTAGTGCATTCAGAAGAAGTAAAGGTCACTTGGCCCCCTTTGATCGGTGGGAGTCATGTGACCTTTGTCTTATTCACGGAATTTTCTACGATAAACTTGATTGAGTAATGTGGTGAGAAAATTCCTTTTCGATATCTTTTTGGTAGACGGGATGAAGCGCGGATTCCACCAGAATAAAGTTTAAGATCCATTGGATCATGTAGCAGAAGCAGTTCCTCTGCGAAAAAAAGCAAATCCAAATATTACTTCGGAACCTAAATATATGGCAGAACCGGAGAAATATCAATGATAGTTCAGAAAGTGAAATAACGTGAGGATAGAAATAAAAAGATCCTGCCCCATAGTAAGACAGGATCTTCGGCGATACTCCTGCAGGAGTACAAAATTGTTTATATGATCAGTGATTGAGGGTTAATCCACCAGCTCATTCTGATGTCTCGACAAATGCTCATAGGGCAGGATCAGGCGTCCGCGGTAGAGGCCGCAGCCATCGTTTACGAGGTCATTATTGATGGCGGAGAACATGTTTACGTCGAGGTCGGCGAGGTTTAAGGTTACGAGGCGGCGGCAGCGCTCGTAGGCTTCATCAAAGTAGACGCATTCGCCCACAGGGATCTCGTCGCGGCGGGCGCGCTCGCCCTCCTGGCGCTTCTCGTAGCTTAAGTGGTTGGCGACACCGATCTCCGCAATATCGTCCATGTGCTTGGTGCGGAGCTGGACTTCCATATAGCTGCGGGAGCTGTTGTCGTAGAAGGTGATGTGGAGTGACTGGTAGTCCTCAGAAGTATTTCCACAGATATAGTCGCGGTAGTAAGGCTTCACATCATCGTTTAATAACGGCGAGGTGCTTTTCTTCACACCGTAGGCCAGTTCCGCGGTAAATCCCCGCTCTTCGAGAAAGCCCGGAAGTTCGTTGGCGATCTGGTAGAGGTATCGGAGGTCAGCTTCTTCCTGAGATTCATCAGGTTTCAGGTAGCATTTCGGCAGAGAAGTCACGATCCGGTATGCGATCAGATCCCGAAAACAGCTGAGGCGCTGCTTGAGTTCGGAAATCGACGGGTAGGCCTTATTTTCCATATAGTAATCATAGATATATTCGACGATGTAGCCGTTGAACTTTGCCTCCGCGCGGATCAGGGATTTGATGCGCCCTTTGAAGTTAAAGGCCAAAAGCGGATATTCCTTTGCCATATGGATATAAAATTCCCGGATCTTCTGGGACTGGGCAGTAAGGAAATCATTGTGCTCGAGCAGCTCCCGGATCTGGAGCAGAAAGTTCGCATGCATCAGGTCGATCTCATTGCCGGTGCATTTTGCCTCTTTCTTCAGGTCCTGGCTGTAGTTTTTTAAAATTTTGAACATGGTATCGCCGGAATAAAGATAATCATTTAATGTAACCATGGCTGTCACTCCTCTGTCGTAGATAATTATATTTTATCAAAATCAGCGGCATTATCAAGAAAAATGTAACGATGTTTTCCGATGGTCGAGACATGGATCGGCAAAACAGAAATGGAAAAAGAGCTTGCCACACGAGTTAGTTTATGCTAACATATCACACAGACAACTGTGCTGCAGCATGTACTTGTGAATGGAAAGGAAAAGGTAACCGTGAAGGTACTGAATGGTTACAGGAAAATAATAAAATGGAGATCAAACAACTGGAATATTTTGCGGCGGCGGTGGAGTATGGGAGCCTGAACCGCGCGGCAGAGAAATTATATACAACACAGCCGAATGTGAGCCGCGTGTTAAACAGTCTGGAAAAAGAGCTGCATGTGACGCTTCTGGAGAGAAGCAACAAGGGAATCAAGATGACACCACAGGGGGAAGAACTCTATGGTCATGCGATGAGCATCTTAAAACACTCCAATGTCATCCGTTCGATGTCGGAGCGGCCGAACGGGAGAAGATTTTCGGTGTCCGGTTACAGGAGTGGCCTGCTCACAAAACTGATGGTGCAGCTGTATCAGGGCGGTAGAGAGCAGATAAAATATGAATACCGGGAAGGAACTGTGGAGGAGATCACAGATAACGTGGCGGCAAGGATCTCAGAGATCGGGATCGTCTATTTCGCGGAGGCGCAGATGCCGTGCTTTCAGCATATCATGTGGCATAAAAAACTGGAATTCTATAAGCTGGCGCTTAGGGGGATTTGTGTCTATGTTGGGGAAAATCATCCGCTATATGAACGGGAATCCATTCGCTTTCCTGAACTGAAGGGGATGAAATTTGTGACGGAGACGGAAGATTTCTTTGCCATGGAACATCATATCGAGAGGATCAGCGTCGGTGCGTTCATCTCGGAACAGCATATGAATGACAGGTTTTATACAAACAGCGATTACATGATCAATAACCTGCTTTTGCATTCTGACGTGTGCTGCCTGGGGATCGATATTGTCCCGGCAGGTTACCGGAAATACGGAATCAAAGCACTTAAAATCGAGGACTGTGAGCCATTCCTGGCATTCGGGTTTGTGGCGGCGGAGAATGCCTCGCTGTCTGCGGAGGCAGAGCAGTATCTGGGGAAATTGAAGACATATTTACAGTGATGATGTTAGTCAGTAACGGTTCAGCAGGCCTGCGTATTTGAACTCTAAAATCCTGTTGACGGAACCGATCTGGAATGGATATCCGCAAGGATGCGCAGTGATTCTGTGAAGAATAAATCAGTTTACGCTGACCAGAATCACGCGCCAGACCTCATGGACGTTCGACTTGAAATGAAAAGCGTATAGCAGATGGTATTTATATGAGTGATATCATATAAAAAATCCTCATTGCTATACGCTTTTGTTATAACTAATCCCCCATGAAATGGCATTGGTAAGTTTGGACTAACCATGGTATAGTAATTCCTGCGAAAAACAGACACAAGCGGGGATTGCAAAAATGTAAAGATCCCCCACACATACTCAAGAGGAGGACAACATGAAAAAAAGAGTACTTAGCCTGTGCCTGGCAGGTCTTATGGCGGCATCTTTGACAGGATGCGGCGGAGCAGGAAACGCAGCAGAGACAACGGCAGCAGCAGGAGCAGAGAACAGTGCCGCAGCATCGGAAGCCGGTTCTTCTGAAGCAAAAGAAGAACTTGTATTTGTAAACTATCGCGACATCCGCGACTTAAATCCGCATCTCTATGCAGGAGAAATGTATGCCCAGGAGATGCTTTATGAGACACTTGTAAACATTACGGCAGATGGATATGAGGGATGCCTGGCGGAGTCCTGGGACATCAGTGATGATGGAAAGACCTATACATTCCACATTCGTGACGGCGTGAAATTCTCCGACGGGGAAGTTTGCGACGCAAACGCGATCAAGGCAAACTTTGACGCGATCATTGAGAACAAGGACCGTCATACATGGCTGGAGATGATGAATCTTCTCGTGGGCGTATCGGCACCGGATGATAAGACCTTCGTGATCGAACTCTCCGAGCCTTACTACCCGCTTTTAACAGAGCTTGGTGTTACGAGACCGTTTGCCATGATCTCTCCGAAGGCGATGAAGGATGGAAGCACAAAGGACGGAGTCAACGCGTATATCGGAACAGGTCCGTATGTCCTGACTGATTTTGTGACAGACGAATATGCCGTTTTTGAGGCAAATGAAAATTACTGGGGTGAACATCCGAAGATCAAAAAGATCACAGTTAAGGTGATCCCGGATAACCAGACGAGAATCCTTGCGCTGGAGAAAGGCGAGATCGACATGATTTTCGGTAAAAACATGATCGACGCGGACGCTATCAACCAGTACACAGGAAACGATAAATTTACAGTATCCCTTTCTGACCCGACATCTACCCGTCAGATCGTATTAAACACGACAAGAGATGTCCTTGCGGATAAGGAAGTCCGCCAGGCGCTTCAGCACGCGACCAACAAGCAGGCAATTTCCGACGGCATCTTCTATGGACTTGAGCAGCCGGCAGACACTCTGTTTGCGAAGACAGTTCCGTACTGCGATATCGACCTTGAGCCGTACGCATACGATGTGGAGCTTGCCCAGAGTATGTTAGACGAAGCCGGATGGGTCGTTGGAGCGGACAAGATCCGTGAAAGAGACGGTCAGAAGTTAAACATCGATCTTCTTTACAACAGTGACAGCGTAACAGAGAAAGCGATCGCTGAGTATCTGCAGAGTGAATACCAGAAGATCGGAATTTCCTTAAATATCCACGGAGAGGAAGAACAGTCCTATCGCGACAATATGAAAGCCGGTAACTTCGACATGGTATTCAATATCTGCTGGGGTACGCCGTATGATCCACAGTCTTCCCTGGCAGCGATGCGCGCACCGGTTTACGGTGACTATGCAGCGCAGCTCGGACTTGAAGATAAGGCGGATATCGACCAGGCGATCACGGATATTCTTGTATCCACCGATGAGACAAAACGCCAGGAACTCTACACATTTGTCCTGACAAGACTCCATGAGGACGCGGTATACATTCCGCTCACATATGAGTGCAATAAGGCGATCTACCGTTCGGATCTTCAGGGCTTCCATTTCACACAGACCCAGTACGAAGTTCCGTTTGCGGATTTCTATTTTGAGTAAAAATTTAAGTCGAACGTCCGTGAGACTTGGCGCGTGATTCCGGTCAGCGCAAGCTGACATATTCTTTACAGAATCACTGCGCATCCTCGCGGAGCGTTTATCTCAGTCGGAGACTGAGATAAAGCCCGATCTGACAGGCCGTCCATCCGGGCGGCTTGTTGTGCATATATCTGGAGTTTTTTTGATGTTCAAAAAAGGAAAGGAGATTTTCATTTCATGAAACAATACGTCATTAAGCGAGTCCTTTCAGCGATCCCGCTTCTGATCGTGATTTCATTTGTATGCTTTGTATTTATCAACCTGATCCCGTCAGATCCGGCGGAGGTAGCGCTGCGTGTCCGTCAGGTGCCCATCATAACAGAAGAGGCTATCGCGGAAGTCCGTGCGGAATTAGGACTTGATAAGCCATATCTTGTGCGGTATTTTTCCTGGCTTGCGGATTGCCTGCAGGGAGATTTTGGAATCAGTTATGTAAATCCGAAAAGAACTGTGGCGGGGGAACTGGCAAGATGCATGCCTGCGACACTCCAGCTGGCGGGTGTTTCCTTTGTGATGGTGATTCTTTTAAGTCTGCCGATCGGCTTTCTCTGCGCTGTCTATAAAGATGGATGGTTCGATAAGATCATGAGAGCCATCGTCTTTATGACAACGGCGATGCCGGCATACTGGGTGGGACTACTTCTCATGTGGCTTGTATCCATCAGGCTGGATCTTCTTCCGACAAGCGGAAACGGAACATGGAAACATCTGATCCTCCCGGCATTCACGGTGTCACTCAGCTATATTTCTACCTATATCCGTCTGATCCGCAACAACATGCTGGAAAATATGAAGCAGGATTATGTCCTTTACGCGAATGTCAGGGGGCTGCCCCAGAAGCTGATCCTTGTAAAACATATCCTGAAAAACTCCATGCACACCTGTATCGTTGCAGTCGGAATGAGCATTCCGCAGCTGATCTCAGGAACGATCGTGGTGGAAAATGTGTTTGCATGGCCTGGACTCGGGACGCTCTGCATCAGTTCTATTTTTAACCGGGATTATCCGGTGATCCAGACATACGTGCTTCTGATCGGAGTCCTGTTTGTCGTTTTCAATCTGTTATTCGATATTTTACAGACGGTATCAGACCCGCGTATGAGAAGGGAGGAACATTAATGCTTCAGCGCTTTTTACATAACAGGACTGCAATGTTCACTGTGGTGATCGTTCTCCTCACAGCGCTCGTGGGGATCTTCGCCCCGTTTATTGCGCCGAACGATCCGTATGAAACGGACATCCTCAACAAATTTGCCGGATTTTCGGCTGAATATCCGCTTGGAACGGACAATCTTGGCCGCTGTATTCTTTCGAGAATGATCTATGGGATCCGCCCGACACTGGGGCTGGCAGTCCTGACGATGCTTGGAACCATCGGTCTTGGAGCTCTTATGGGACTTTTGGCGGGATATTTCCGCGGAATCCCGGAGGAGATCATCATGCGGACGGTCGACGTTATGCTCTCCTTCCCAAGTCAGATTATGGTATTTGCGGTGGTTGCGCTTCTCGGCATCAATGTCCAGAACGTGATCCTGGCGAATGTGTTCATCAAGTGGGCTTGGTATGCACGAATGATCCGGACCGGAGTCATGCAGCACAGAGACCGCAATTTCGTCCAGTTTTCCAGATGCGTGGGAACTCCGGAGAGATTTATCCTGTTCCGCCATCTGGTGCCGTCCATCGCGGCGGACCTCGCGGTTCTCGCGTCACTCGATGTGGGCTGGGCGATCATCAATATCTCCACGCTTTCATTCCTGGGACTCGGTGTTCAGGCACCGACACCGGAGTGGGGAGCGATGTTAAATGAGGCAAAAAATGTCCTCACAAGCAACCCCACCCAGATGATCGTGCCGGGTGTCGCGATCGTGATCCTGGTATCTGCCTTCAACTTGATGGGAGACGCGCTGAGGGATGTTCTTGATCCGAAGGAGGTGAATGTATGAGCACAGTGATACGGGCGGAAGACTTGTGCGTAACGTTAAAAATTCCGCGCAGACCGGAAAAAGAGCTTGTCCGCCATGTAAACTTTGAGGTTCAGCGAGGGGAATGCCTTGGAATCCTGGGAGAATCGGGAAGCGGAAAAAGCATGAGCATCAAGGCGATGCTGGGACTTCTCGATAAGAATTTCTCCGTCTCCGGTCATGCCTGGTTTGGGGAAAAGGATCTCTTAAAGGAAAGTGGGGAGTCCATGAGAAAGATCCGTGGGAGTGAGATCGCTGTCGTCCTACAGAACCCGATGACGTGTTTTGACCCACTCTACCGAATCGGAAGCCAGATCGGGGAGACATTTGCGACACACACGGACTGGAATGCGAACGAGATCCGAGAGAAGTCACTGGAGACACTGGAACGCATGCGGATCCGCAATCCGGAGGAGACGCTTCAGAAATACCCGCATCAGCTCTCCGGCGGCATGCTGCAGAGGATCATGATCGGGATCGCGATGGCATTAAAACCGGCACTTCTGATCGCGGATGAACCGACAACGGCCATCGATTCGATCACCCAGTATGAGATCCTGGAAGAATTTGTCCGGATCAAGAAAGAGCATGATACGGCAATGATCTTTATTACCCACGATCTCGGTGCGATCTCTAAGGTTGCGGACGACCTTGTGGTCATGAACAGCGGAACGATCGCGGACCGGGGAAGCTTTTCCCATATCCTGCATCATGCGTCAGATCCATATACGAGACTTCTGGTGGAAAAACGGTCGGCGGTCATGAAAAAATACAGGGAAAGCATTGGGCATGAGAATGGAGGTGCGGCATGATCCGGATGAGAGATATCTGCGTCAGCTTTCGCAGTGAGCGGCAGGAAAAGATCTTTGGTGTCAGCAGGACACCGGTACTGTTTAATGTGTCACTCTCGATCCCCAAAGGAAGCTGCCTTGGAATCTTAGGTGAATCCGGAAGTGGAAAATCGACGCTTGGACGGGTGATCTGCGGTCTGTTAAAGCCGGACAGCGGGGAATACCTGCTGGAAGGGAAAAATGTGTATGCGTCACGAGATGGAAAGAAGAATCTTCAGAACATGCTCAGCGTTGTATTCCAGGATTATACGACATCTGCAAATCCGCGGTTCAGGATCCGGGATATTCTGGCGGAAGGAATTCGGGTGAAGGAACGGAAGAACGGAAAAAAAACGGACCGGAGCGCGGAATACTGCAGACTTTTGGAGTTAGTCGGCCTGGATGAGACGTTTCTCGACCGTTTTCCGCATGAGCTTTCGGGTGGACAGCTTCAGCGTGTCTGCATCGCCCGTGCCGTGGCGTGTGAGCCGGAGTTTATCCTGTTTGATGAGGCGATCTCTTCCCTCGACGCGCACACGCAGGTGCAGGTGATGGATCTCTTAAAGGAGCTGAAGGAGAAGCTGGGGCTGACGTATGTGTTTATCACCCACGACCTTACATCAGTCACATATCTCTGCGACGAAGTCATGTTCTTATATAAAGGACGGATCACGGAACATATCCCGGTATCCCGGATCGCGCAGACTACGGATGTGTATGCGCGAAAGCTGCTGGATTCCATTATTGAGTTTGATGAAGAGTACGATGATGAAATGGACGTAAAAGAAAGTGAAGAAAGTGCATAGTAGCTGTGAGTGCATTGAACAGTTACAGTGCACGACAGAAAATATGCTCAGGAGGTGGCAGAAATATGCTGGAGATCGGAATGATCTGTGCAGAAGCAGGAGAAAAGAAGACTGGGTGGCTGGAAATAGAAGGCGGCGGACAGAAACTTCCGCTAACACTTATCTGCGGGGCAAAGG
The DNA here is from genome assembly GCF_003435535.1 of Desulfotomaculum sp. OF05-3. NCBI lineage: Bacteria > Bacillati > Bacillota > Clostridia > Eubacteriales > Desulfotomaculaceae > Desulfotomaculum > Desulfotomaculum sp. OF05-3. The sequence goes on from NZ_QWGO01000019.1 coordinate 55,526, forward strand.
AAGGACCTACGATGATGATATCAGCGGGAGTCCATGGAGCGGAATATATCGGCGTGCAGGCGCTTTCCGAGCTTTCCAGAGAGCTTGATCCCAAGGATACTGCGGGGAATGTGATCTGCCTTCATGTGGCAAATCCTTCAGCATTCCGGGATTATGTGCGCTTTTTCGTGCCTGAAGATGGAAAAAATCTGAACCGGGTATTTCCGGGGAAAAAGGATGGAACATTGTCGGAGCGGATCGCGTGGACGATCACGGAAAAACTCCAGTCAAAGGCGGACTACTATATCGATCTTCATGCGGGGGATACCAGTGAAGAGGTTATGCCGTTTGTCTATTATAATGTGGCAGCAGGAGAAAAGATCGCCAGGGTGTCTGCGAACATGGCAATGGCAGCGGATATGGAAGTGCGTGCCAGCTCCACAGCGACCACCGGCGCGTATAGCAGCGCTTGCCAAAGAGGTCTTCCTGCGATCCTCATGGAGCGCGGAGGCGGCGGAAAATTTACGGACAGCGAAGTTCAGGCATATAAGCGGGATGTGAAGAATATTATGATCCGCATGGGACTTCTTTCCGGTGAAGAGGTTCATACAGTGCAGCAGAAAAATGTGACCAGAGCAGAGTATCTGGAGGCAGAGACAGATGGATTGTGGTATCCGGTATTTTCCGCAGGAGATACGTTCGCGGGAGGTGCGGTTCTGGGAACGGTGAGAGATATCTGGGGAAACCTTTTACGGGAGTATCGGGCAGACTATCCGGGAATCGTTCTGTACCAGACGGTAGGTCTTGGCGTGAAGACAGGGGATCCGCTGATCGCTTATGGGGAATATGTGGATAGATAAATAACAGATGTGAAATAAAAATGTCAATAAAAAGCCATTTTATGGGAAAGTCCTGGAATTCAGGAGATATCCATAAAATGGCTTTTTATGCTGCCATGCATACAAAAGAAGCTGCCGGCGGCAGGTTTCGCAGGCGCGCACTGGAGCAAACAGGATATTAAATCTTAAAGCATTTCTGCAGATCGCGATACTGTCCGAGAACCAGAATCGTATCGCCTTCTTCAAAGCTGGTTTCCGGCTTGACGGAGAAATCCAGGGTGCCGTTTCGACGGACGGCAATGATGTTGATGCCGTATTTTTTCCGGATATCGATCTCACCTACGCTCATGCCAACCCATCGTTCCGGAAGATCAACCTCATAGATATCGTAGTCGCCTTCCAGATTGACGAAATCAAGAATGTGGTCGGAGCTGAAGCGGATCGCTGTCCATTTCGCAAGCTGCTGTTCCGGGTAGACGACCTGATCGGCACCGTTCCGCAGAAGAAATTTCTGGTGAACGTCACTGGAAGCGCGGGAGACAACGAGCTTTGCTCCGAGCTCCTTTAAGAGAGAGGTCGTTTCAAGGGAACTCTGGAAATTATCGCCGATCGCGACGATGCAGGCATCAAAATTGCGGATTCCCAGAGAGGAAAGGAAGGACTCATTTGTACTGTCACCGATCTGTGCTTCCGTCACATAGGGAAGGACTGCGTTGACACGTTCTTCCGTACTGTCAATGGCCATAACCTGGTGTCCGAGGTTGTGAAGATGCATGGCAACATGTTTTCCAAAACGGCCGAGACCGATCAAAAGAATTGATTTCATAATTTTCTCCTTAAATATATTATCTATTATCCGACGGAAATTTTTTCCTGCGGGAATTTTCCGCACCGGATCCTGTAACCGGACATGGTCGCGTAGATGATCGTGAGCCCGCCAACACGGCCGATGAACATAAATGTGATCAGGATCAGCTTCGATGGAACGGAAAGTGTCGGGGTGATCCCGAAGCTCAAGCCTACCGTAGCAAGCGCAGAAATCGCCTCAAACAGACACGGTATAAGAGGCAGGCTTTCCAGAATGCTGAGCGTCATGGCACACAGGATACCGAGGCTTGTATACATGAAAAGGATCGCGATCGCTGTGGCGACAATATCGGGGATAATGCGCCGTTTAAACATTTCCGGGCTGTCCTTTCTGGCAAAGACAGCAGTCGCACAGGAGATCAGAACGGCCAGAGTGGTCGTCTTGATTCCGCCGGCGGTGGATCCCGGGCTTCCTCCGACCAGCATGAGAAGAATCATAAGAAACTGGCCGGATTCCCGCATGGAGGAAAGATCCGCTGTATTAAAACCGGCAGTTCGCGTTGTCACCGACTGGAATAAGGATACAAGGATCCGTTTTCCGGCCGGGATATCCTGAAATTCCAGAAAAAAGAAGAGGATAGCCGGGATAAAGATCAGTGCCAGCGAGTAGGAGAGGATGACCTTACTCTGCATCCGGTATCGGGAAATATGGTGCCGGTTTCTGTAAATATCATCCCAGGTCAGGAAACCGATTCCGCCGATCACGATAAGCAGGATGATCACGAGATTGATCAGCGGGTCATATGCGTAGGATGTCAGGGAGGAATATGCTCCCCGGACACCAAGCAGATCGATTCCGGCATTGCAGAATGCGGATACGGAGTGGAATAAAGACATCCAGAGTCCCCGGAAAAGACCAAAATCGCGGCAGAATACAGGTGCCATCAGGAGAGCGCCGATCAGTTCGATACCGAGAGTGACTCTTACAATAAAACCGGTCAGGCGGACAACTCCTCTGAGCTGAGGGGCAGCGACCGATTCCGCCATGATACTCCGCTGGGAAAGACCGATCTTCTTTCCGGAGAGGATCGTAAAGGAAGCGGAGATCGTCACAACGCCGAGACCGCCGGTCTGGATCAGAAGCAGAATTACGGCATGTCCAAAGGAAGACCAGTAGGTTCCGGTGTCACAGACCACAAGACCGGTCACGCAGACGGAGGTGACGGAGGTAAACAGGGCGTTTACAAATGGAGTCCAGCTTCCGTCCGCGGAGGATACCGGCAGCATCAGGATGCCGGCGCCGAGCAAGATCACGAAGGCAAAGCCTAAAACAATGATCTGAAATGAATTTAACCGCCTGAAAGCGGAAAGAATACGAAACATAATCTGAATCCTTTCATAAAGCATTTGTTCCATTATAAACGTTTATGGATGTAAAGAAAAGCGAAATTTATGGATTTTAAAGTCCTGAAAATTCCTGATTCGCACAGGAAATTATAAAGAGCGGCTGGATCCGTTCTGGTCTGCGAAAAGTGTGAGAGGTGGACGTGTGGAAATTATTTCCAGGTGGTCTGTTTAAAAATGTTGTAATTACAACATACGAAAGCTGATTTCGCGGATATAATGTGTACATGGTTCGGCGGTGCCGGACAGGGAAACATGATGACTTATCGGTTATGGCTGCCGCAGGGACGGCAGGCGTGTCAGGATAATTTGAGATCGGCAAAACTGCGAAGACAGTGTTGGCTGCTTGTATGGGCTGCCTGGAGTCACGCGGGAAGAGTCGGGGAAATATATGGAGGTATATGAAATGGATCAAAAAATGTTCTGTTATCAGTGTGAGCAGACCGCAGGCTGCGCGGGATGTACCGGGAGCACGGGTGTCTGCGGAAAGACGGCGGAGACAGCAAGGCTGCAGGACCAGCTTGTAGGTGCGATGATCGGGCTTGCGAGAGCGGCAGAAGGCGTGGAATGTCCGGGAGATCGAGTGTACCGCACGGTGATCGAGGGGCTTTTTACGACACTTACGAATGTAAGCTTTGATGATGACGCGATCCGGGCGCAGATTGAGAAGACGCACAGGGAGAAGGAGCGGCTGCTCGCAGCGCCGGTGAAGAAAAGTGCAGGACCGCGCGAAAAGGCAGCGGGAGAGTCGGGTACGGCAGCAAGTTTGCAAGATACGGATGATTATAATCTCGGTCTGCTGTGGGACATGGACCCTGATATCCGCTCCCTGAAATCCCTGATCCTGTTCGGATTAAAGGGTATGGCGGCGTACGCGTACCATGCGCTGATGCTGGGGGCATCTGATGAGACGGTAAACCAGTTCTTCTTAACGGGGCTCCGGGAGATCGCAAAAGACGGTACCGTCGAAAGCCTGCTCCCGACGGTCCTGAAGGTCGGCGAGGTGAACCTCACCTGCATGGCGATGCTGGACGCAGCAAACACGGGAACTTACGGGACTCCGATCCCGGTCAGCGTACCGCTTGTAGTAGAAAGAGGACCGTTTATCGTTGTGACGGGACATGACCTCAAGGACCTGGAGCTTCTCTTAAAGCAGACAGAGGGAAAAGGCGTTAACATCTACACCCACGGCGAGATGTTGCCGGCCCACGCTTACCCGGAGCTCAGAAAGTATCCGCAGTTAAAGGGCAATTTCGGAACTGCATGGCAGAATCAGCAGAAGGAATTTGCGGATATCCCGGCTCCGATCCTCTTTACCACAAACTGTCTGATGCCGCCGAAGAAATCCTACGCGGACCGCGTGTTCACGACGGAGGTCGTAGCATATCCGGGAATGGTTCATATCGATGATGAGAAAGACTTTACCCCGGTGATCGAGAAGGCGCTGGAACTCGGCGGATATCAGGAAGACCGCCAGTTTACGGGAATCAACGGCGGAACTCAGGTCATGACAGGATTCGGACATGGAACGATCCTTTCCATGGCTGATCAGGTCATCGACGCGGTAAAATCCGGCGCGATCAGACATTTCTTCCTCGTTGCGGGCTGCGATGGCGCGAAGCCGGGAAGAAACTACTATACGGATTTTGTAAAGCAGACTCCGGCGGACAGCATTGTCCTGACGTTAGCATGCGGAAAGTTCCGCTTTAACGATCTGGACCTTGGAAATATCGGCGGTCTCCCGCGGATCATGGACATGGGCCAGTGCAACGATGCCTACGGTGCCATCAAGGTGGCTATGGCGCTGGCGGAGGCGTTTGGGTGCGAGGTGAACGAGCTTCCGCTGTCCTTCGTGCTCTCCTGGTATGAGCAGAAGGCAGTGTGTATTCTCCTGACACTCCTGCATCTTGGGATCAGGAATATTCGCCTCGGCCCGTCCTTACCGGCGTTCCTCTCCCCGAATATCCTGAATTTCCTTGTGGAGAACTACGGAATCGGTCCGGTGACGACACCGGAGGAGGATTTGAAGGCGTTATTGGGATAAGATAAAAAGCCCCCGGATAGGGAATGTGCCAGCGGTCAGTTGACCAGCTGCGGTAGTTCCTTATCCGGGGACTTTACTTATGTACTTAAATTAACCTGTTGTGCTAGATAAAATAATATA